>NZ_BAAJYT010000129.1:0-10266 GCF_057541515.1 Acidovorax sp. KNOB132 | reverse complement strand
GGCTTCGCCGTGGTGGCGGGCGAGGTGCGGCACCTGGCCCAGCGCGCGGCGCAGGCGGCCGGCGAGATCAAGGGCCTCATCACCGCCAGCGTGGAGCGTGTGAACGCGGGCACGGCCCTGGTGGACCGCGCGGGCCACACCATGGGCAGCGTGGTGAGCAGCATCGGCGGCCTGAGCGGGCTGGTCGGCGAGATCACCGCCGCCAGCCGCGAGCAGAGCGAGGGCGTGGACCAGATCAACGGCGCCGTGACACAGATGGACCAGACCACCCAGCACAACGCCGCCATGGTCGAGGAGATGGCCGCGGCCGCCGCCGCCCTGAGCAGCCGGGCCCGCGAACTGCTGGCTTCGGTGGCGGCCTTCAAGCTGCCCCAGCGCCCGGTCCTGGCGGCCCCGCGCATCCCGCGGCGCCTGGTGCGCGGCTGATCACGCCTTGGCGGCCGGCCGCCGGCCTCCAGGCCCAGCACCAGCGGCTGGCCCCTCAGTCGCTGGACTTTTTTCGGGCCCGTGGATGGGCCGCGTCATACACCTTGGCCAGGTGCTGGAAATCGAGCCGCGTGTAGACCTGCGTGGTGGTGATGTTGGCGTGCCCGAGCAGCTCCTGCACCGCGCGCAGGTCGCCGCTCGACTGCAGCAGGTGGCTGGCGAACGAGTGGCGCAGCATGTGCGGGTGCACGGGCGTGGTCAGCCCCGCCTGCTGGCTGCGCTGGCGCAGGCGCAGCCAGATCGACTGCGCCGTGAGCCGTTGGCCGCGCTGGCCCACGAACAGCGCTGCATCCAGCCGCGCCGACGCCGCGCCGCCGAAGGGCTGCGGGCGCTGCGCCAGCCAGGCCTGCAGCGCGGCCAGGGCGGCCGTGCCCACAGGCACGCTGCGGCGCTTGGAGCCCTTGCCGAACACATGCGCCTCGCCGGCCTCCAGGTCGATCCAACCGCGGCCCTGGCGCTGGGTGTCGGGGCCGGGCACGGCATCCAGCCCCACCAGCTCGCCCACCCGCAGTCCGCAGCCGTAGAGCAGCTCCACCATGGCGGTGTCGCGCGCCTCCAGCCAGGGGTCTCCGCCCGCGTGCTCGAACTCGGCCAGGCGCACCGCGTCGTCCACGGGCAGGGCCTTGGGCAGCGGCTTGGGCGCGCGCGGCGCCCGCACGCCCTGCACGGGGTTGTGCGGCACCAGGCCCTGCTGCCCGGCCCAGGTGAAGAACCCGCGCCATCCCGAGAGGATGAGCGCGATGCCGCGCCCGCTGCGCCCGCCGCCGTGCATCTGCGCGACGAAGCGGCGGATGTGCGCGGTGGTCAACCCGAGCAGCGGCACGCCCGCGCCTTCGGCGAAGCGGGCGAGCTTTTGCAGGTCCAGCGTGTACAGGGCCAGGGTGCGGGCGGCCAGGCGCTTTTCCACGCGCACGTGCTCCAGGTAGCGCAGCACCGCCGGATCGGTGGGCGCGGTGGCGGCCGGTGCCGGCTCGGCATCGGTGGTGGGCACCGGTTCGGTCATGGCAGGCGGCGATGCAGGGGAAATGAAGGGCAGAAGGCGCCGGCGGGCAAGGGGCCGGCGCCGCCGCTCAGCGCAGGCGCGAGAGCGCGCCGCTCGCCAGCTCCGCCATGCGGGCGAGAAAATCCGTGCCCATGGCGGCATCGAAGCGGTGCGGATCGGCCGAGCCCAGCACCAGCAGACCGAAGGCCGGCTCGGTGCTGTCGATCGCGCCTTCGCGCAGCGGCAGCAGGGCCAGCGACTGCACCTGCGATGCATCGGGCAGCCACGCCGTGGGCTCGAACCCCAGGTTGGGCCCGCAGAACGGCATGGTCAGCGACGAAGCGAAGGCCCGTGCATCCTCGCTCGCGCCCTGGGCGTAGGCCGCACCGGCATAGGTGGGGGCCACGTCCCACAGGCGCAGCGCGGCCTGGGGCACGTCGAACAGGCGGCGGATGCCCTCCTCCACCACGTGCGGCAGGCTGGAGGGGTTGCGGGCCTCGGCCAGCTCGCGCGTCCAGCGGTGGATCTTGTGGGCGATGGCGGCGTTCTCGTTGCTGTGGCGCACCATTTCCATGATGCGCTGCTCCAGGCCCTTGATCTTCTCGCGCAGCATCTCGGCCTGGCGCTCCTGCAGGCTCACGGCCCGCTGGCCGTGGGGGCTGGTGATCTGCACGCTGGCCAGCACCTCGGCGTGGCGCTCGAAAAAGCCCGGCGTCTGCGCCAGGAACTCGGCGATGTCGTCTTCGGTGATGGGGGGAACCTGGGTGCTGTGGGGAATGGTCATGGTGTGTCGGGAATGTCGATCTGGCCTTCGAAGACGGTGGTGGCGGGACCGGTCATGAAGACCGGGTCCGTGTCGCCGCCGCTCCAGGCGATGGTGAGGAGGCCGCCACGCGTCTGCACGTCCACGCGCGCATCGAGCAGCCCCAGGCGGATGCCCGCCACCACGGCGGCGCAGGCGCCCGTGCCGCAGGCCAGCGTCTCGCCGGCGCCGCGCTCATACACGCGCAGGCGCACCCGGGTGCGGTCCACGACCTGGAGGTAGCCCGCGTTCACGCGCTGCGGAAAGCGCGCATGGCGCTCGATGAGCGGCCCGGTCTGCGCGACGGGCGCGGTGTCCACGTCGTCCACGAGCTGCACCGCGTGCGGATTGCCCATGGAAACGACTGCTACAAAAACAATAGCATCACGCCCTAGTGAATCATGCGCCAGAGGCCATTTTTGCCCCAAACCCTGCATGATGGGGGTGAGGCCCGTGGTGTCGAACGGCACGCGCGCGGGATCGAGCACCGGGCGGCCCATGTCCACCGTCACGCGGCCGTCGGGGGTGAGTTCGGGGGCGATGTCGCCAGCGCGGGTGCGCACGCGGATGCGGTCGCGGGTGGTCAGGCCCTTGTCGCGCACGAAGCGGGCGAAGCAGCGCGCGCCGTTGCCGCACTGCTCCACCTCGCCGCCGTCGGCGTTGTGGATGACGTATTCGAAGTCGATGCCCTCGGCGGGCGAGGGACGGACGGTGAGGATCTGGTCGGCGCCCACGCCGAAGTGGCGGTCGCCCAGGAAGCGGTACTGCGCGGCGGTGAGGCCGAGGAGGCCCTGGGTTTCATCGATCACGACGAAATCGTTGCCCGCGCCCTGCATCTTGGTGAAGCGGATGTGCATGGGGCCGGATTATCGTCCCCCCGACCGGGCCGCCATGTAACGGTTCCTGCGGTTTGTCATTGCGCCGCATCGCCCGGCGGGACACCGCAGCCGGTGCTGCAGCATGGCCGGGCGAACCGACGAAGCGAGAAGGTTGAAGGCTGATCCATCTCAGCCGCTCGCCACCGCCAGCGCCGCATAGTCGCCCACCTGCAGGCCCAGGCCGGCCGGCACGAGCTGCACCCCGGCCGTGAGCGCCGGCAGGTGCGCCGACACCTCGGCCTGCAGCGGCGGCAGCAGGTAGTCCTGGTGGTGCAGGAACACGCTGCCCCCGAGGCTGATGCGCTGCAGGTCCAGCGTGGCCACCAGGTTGTAGAGCATGCGGCCGAGCACGCGGCACATGCCCGCGACCGCGGCGTGCGCGGCGGCATCGCCCCGCTTGGCCGCATCGACCAGCTGCTCGGCGTCGTGGCCGAAGCGGCGCGGCATCGAGCTGCCGGCCACGAGCGACTCCACGTCGCCCACGTTGCCGCAGCCGCACAGGGCATCGCCCGGCCCGTCGCTGGAAAAACTGTGGCCCGCATGGCCCGCGTTGCCGTTCTTGCCGCGCAGCACCCGGCCGTCCACGCACAGGCCCACGCCCACGCCGGTGCTCCAGGTCACGTAGGCGCAGTGGTCCAGGCCCTGCAGCGCGCCCCAGCGGCGCTCGGCGAGCAGCGCGGCGACGGCATCGTTCTGCGCATGGACCGTGCCCAGCGCGGCCGCCAGCGGCGCCTGCAGGGGGATCTGCATCCAGTCGTTCGGCGCGTCGCGCCCGGGGCCTGCCAGGCCACCGCAGATGTTGGGGGTGGCCAGTTCCACCTGGCCGTCGCGCAGCGCGAAGGGGCCGCAGGCCGAGACGCCGGTGGCCTGCAATTGCGCGCGGGTGATGCCCGCTTCGGCGCAGGCCTCGTCCACCATGCGCAGGGCCTGCCGGGCCAGGGCGTCGGGTGCGCCGGTCTTGGCGGTGGGCTCGGTGCGGCGCGCCACCAGTTCGGCCAGGCCGGTGCCCGCGGGCGCCAGGGCGACGGCGATCTTCGTGCCGCCGATGTCGATGCATGCTCTCATTACCACCTCGCGTTCGTGCAGGGCCTGGGCCCGGCCGGCCCGCAGGGGCGGCGGCGGTCAACGGACGCAGGCGTTGCCCGCCAGTATCGGCGGCGCGGCGGCGGCGGCATGTAGGCCAGGGCCGACCGCCGGCGCGCCTGGCAGGGGCCTCAGATGGAGTAGCCCAGGACCATCGCCACGCCCGGCTCCTTGTTCGGGCGGCTGAAGCTCTCGCGGCTCAGGCGCGCCATGGGCAGGTTGAATTGCTCGGTGGCAAACCATTTCTTGTACAGCGGGTCGATGTCGCGGCTCGAGAACAGGCGGTTCAGCGTGCGGTCCACCACGGCGCCCAGCTCGGTATCGCCCTTGCGCATCATGATGGCGTACGGCTCCACCGACAGCACGAACTTGCTCAGCTCCACCTTGTCCGCGGCCTTGTTCTTGGCGGCCATGCCGAGCAGCAGCGAATCGTCGTTGGCATAGGCGCGCACGGTGCCATCCTGCAAGGCCTTGTAGGCCTCGGTGTCGGAGGCGAACACCTTGAGCTGCATCTTCACCTCGTTGACGGCGAGCTGGGTCAGGAGCTTCTCGGACGTCGTGCCCTTGCTCACTGCCACGGGCAGTCCGGCCAGGTCCTGCAGCACATCCATCTTGACCCCCTTGGGCACCAGAACGCGGATGCCCGCCACGAAGACGGTGTTGCTGAACGCCACGCGATCCTGGCGCGCCTTGGTGTTGGTGGTGGAGCCGCATTCGAGATCGATCTCGCCGGCTTCCAGTTTGGGGATGCGCTCCGTGCCGCTCACCACCTTGTATTTCACGTCCAGCTCCTTGAGCTTGAGCGTGCGCTTGATCTCATCGACCGCGGCCAGGCACAGGTCCACGGAGTAGCCCGCGGGGGCCTTCTTGTCGTCCAGGAACGAAAACGGCCAGGCCGCTTCGCGCACGCCCAGGGTGATGGAATGGGTTTCCTGGATGCGTTGCAAGGTGTTGGCCGGGCCCTGGGCCATGGCGGAAAACGGCGCGATGGCGCAGGCGAGCAGCGGCAGCAGCCGGGCGATGGAGCGGAACATGGGAAAAACGACTTTCAAAGGGGCGGCCGGGACATCGGGCGCGCCCAGTGTGACAAGGGCAGATGGAAAATCCGTGACAGGCGACGCGCGGGCCTCACACCCACTTGGCGATCAGGCTCGCCAAGGCGCTGAGCAGCAGCGTGCTGGTGAGTGGTATGAACCACTCGCGACCGAACAGACGGAACCGGAAGTCCCCCGGCAGACGCCCCATCCCCAGGCGCTGCAGCAGCGGCGTGAGGCCGTTGATGAGCACCAGCGCGAGAAAAACGACGATCAGCCAGCGAAACATGGGCTGCAAGTGTAGGGCTTGCGGCTTTTCGGCCCCGGATCGGCCGGCCCGGGCCCTGAAAGCCCAGGGGCATGGCCCCGGCCCGCGCGCCCAGTGCAGCGGGCCGTTCAGTCAGCGCTGCACGCCCCAGCGGCGCACCGTCAGTCGCTCCAGCGTGTGAAAGCCCAGCGTCTCCACCAGCAGCCCGATGAGGATCACGAGCGCCAGGCCGGCAAACACCTTGTCGGTGTAGAGCTCGTTGCGGTTCTGGAAGATGTACCAGCCCAGCCCCCCCTTGCCCGACGAAGCGCCGAAGACCAGCTCGGCGGCGATCAGCGTACGCCAGGCAAAGGCCCAGCCGATCTTCAGGCCCGACAGGATGGACGGCAGCGCCGCCGGCACCAGGATCTGCAGCACGTAGCGGATGCCGGTGAGGCCGTAGTTGCGCCCGGCCATGCGCAGGGTCTCGGGCACGCCCTGAAAGCCCGCGTAGGTGGCCAGCGACAGCGGCCACAGCACCGAGTGCACCAGCACGAACACCAGGCTGCCCTGCCCCAGGCCGAACCACAGCAGCGCCAGCGGCAGCAGCGCGATCGCGGGCAGCGGGTTGAACATGGCGGTCAGCGTGGACAGCAGATCGCGCCCGAACTGGGTCGAGACCGCCAGCGTGGTCAGCACAAAGGCCCCCGCGATGCCGGCCAGGTAGCCCTTGAGCAGCACCGACAGCGAGATCGCGGCCTTGGCCAGCAGCTCGCCCGACGCCAGGCCTTCGGCCAGGGCCCGGGCGGTCTGCACGAAGGTGGGCAGCAGCAGATCGTTGTCCTGCCAGCGCGCCAGCAGCTCCCACAGCATGGCCAGCACCGCCAGGATGGCGAGCCGCCGCACGGCCTGCTGCTGCCAAACGCGGGCGAACAGCGGCAGCGGCTGCTGGGGCGCAATGCCTTCGAGCGGCGCGAGCGGGCCTTCGAACTCCGGCCGCACGGGCGGCTCGGGCCGCGCACGGGGCGCGGCGTCCACGGAAGGGGTGAGGGCAGCGGTCATACGGAAATCTGGAAAGGCAGGGCGCCGATCGGCCGCGCCGCGGCGGAAGGCACGGCCCGCTCGTGCGCCTGCACCTCGGCCTGCACCGGCCCGGCCGCGCCGCCTTCGGGCGCCGGCTCGTCGAACAGCAGCCGGTGGATGCGCTGGGCCGTGGCCTGGAACGCCGTGCCGCCCAGGCTGTGCAGCCCGAACTGGTGGCAGTTGACCTCGGCGCGCAGCCGCCCCGGGTGCGGCGACAGGATGGCGATGCGGTTGCCCACCACCAGCGCTTCTTCGATGGAATGGGTGACGAAGATCAGCGTGAAGCGGAACTCGTCCCACAGCCCCAGCAGTTCCTCCTGCATGCGGCGGCGCGTGAGCGCATCGAGCGCAGCGAAGGGTTCGTCCATCAGCAGCACCCTCGGCTGCATGGCCAGGGCGCGGGCGATGGCCACGCGCTGCTTCATGCCGCCCGACAGCTGGTGCGGGTGCGCATCGGCGAACCGCGACAGCCCCACCTTGTCGAGGTAGAGCGCCGCGCGCTCCGCAGCTTCGGCGCGGCTGGCGCGGCGTGCGGCCAGCAGCGGGAACATGACGTTCTCGCGCACGGTCTTCCAGGGCGGCAGCTGGTCGAACTCCTGGAACACCACCACGCGGTCGGGCCCGGGCCGCGTGACGGGCTGGCCGCCGAGCACGATGCGGCCTTCGCTCGGCGGGATGAAGCCTGCAATGGCCTTGAGCAGCGTCGATTTGCCGCAGCCCGAAGCGCCCAGCAGCACGAAGCGGTCGGCCGCATGCACCTGGAAATCCACCCGGTGTGTGGCACGCACCACGGTGTCGCGCGTGCGGTAGTCGATGCTCACGCCCTCCACGTGCAGCAGCGCCGACAGGTCCGCCGCGCGGGTGGGCAGCGGCCCGGACGCTGGGGCCACGCCACCGCCGGCGCCGCCGGTCTCGGGCTCCAGGCGCTCCATCAGCGCGGGGGAAAGGGGTCCCATCCGCATGGCGCGCGTCAGTTGCCGCCCGCGGTGTGGGCGTCTTCGAAGAAATAGTCCTTGAGCGTGGTCGGCGCGTTCTTGATGGCGCCCACGCGGTGCAGGAACTGGCCCATGCCCAGCGTGTTCTCGGGTTTCACCTTGAACTGGACTTCCGGGTTCTTGATGATCTTGAGCAGCAGGTCCCGGTCGGTCTTGGCGCCGGTCACACGCAGGTAGATGTCCGCCGCCTTCTCGGGGTGGGCGGTGATGAACTTGGCGGCCTCGTCCAGGCCATCCAGGAACGCCTTGTAGGTCTTGGGGCTCTCGCGGCGGAATTTCTCGGTCGCGTACAGCACGGTGGCCGACGAAGGCCCGCCCAGCACGTCGTAGGAGTTGAGCACGATGCGCGCGGCCGGGTTGCCGGCCAGTTCCTGTTCCTGGAACGGCGGGTTGCCGAAGTGGCCCGTGATCTCGGTGCCGCCCTTGATGATCGCGGCGGCGGCGTCGGGGTGCGGCAGGGCCACCTGGATCTTGTCCAGGCGGTTGAACTCCTTGTCGCCCCAGAGCTTGGCCGAGGCCATCTGCAGCACGCGCGACTGCACCGACACGCCGACGGCGGGCAGCGCGATGCGGTCCTGCTCGGTGAAGTCGGCCAGCGTCTTCACCTTGGGGTTGTTGCTCACCAGGTAGTACGGAAAGTTGCCCAGCGAGGCCACGCCCTTCACGTTCTGGCGGCCCTTGGTGCGGTCCCACAGCGTGAACAGCGGGCCCACGCCAGCGCCTGCGATGTCGATGTTGCCCGACAGCAGGGCATCGTTGACCGCAGAGCCGCCGGACAGCTGGAGGTAATCGACCTGAATGTCGATGCCCGCCGCCTTGCCGTGCTTTTCGATGAGCTTCTGGTCCTGCGCCACATTCAACAGCAGATACACCACGCCGAACTGCTGCGCGATGCGCAACTGGCCTTCAGCCGCGTGCGAATCGGCGGGCAGCCCCATCCCGCAGGCGATGAGGCCGGCAGCGGCCAGGGCGGCAAGGGTGCGGCGGGCGATGCCGCGGCGTGAAGGCTGGTGCATGGTGGGCATTTCCTGGCGCGAGAAGCGAGAAGCGAGAAGCAACGAAGAAGGGGAAGGGAGAAACGCAGGGGCGAAGGCGGCGGCCGTTCAGAACGGCAGGTCACCCTCGACCGTGGTGCGGTAGAGCTTGCGGCGCTCGCTGTCGGGCGTGCCGGCCGCCAGGTGCATGACCGAGCGGTTGTCCCAGAACACGAGGTCGTGCGGCAGCCAGCGGTGCCGGTACAGGAACTCGGGCCGCACGCTGGCGGCGAACAGTTCGTCCAGCAGCGCGCGGCTTTCATCGTCGGGCAGGCCGACGAGGCGCGTGGTGAAGTGCTCGCTCACGAAGAGCGCCTTGCGGCCGGTTTCGGGGTGGGTGCGCACCACCGGGTGCACGGCGGGCGCCACCTCGTCGATCTGTGCCTGCGTGAGCTTCGGGCGCCAGGGGCTGCAGGCGCGCAGCTCCTCGTACTTGGCCAGGTAGCTGTGCTCGGCCTGCAGCGGGGCGATGGCGTTCTTGAGCGCCTGGGGCAAGGCATCGTAGGCCGCGTGCTGGTCGGCAAACAGCGTATCGCCACCCTCTGAGGGCAACTCCTGCGCGTGCAGCAGCGAGCCCAGGCTGGGCTTTTCCTTGTACGACAGATCGGAATGCCAGTAATGGCCCGCATCGCCCAGCCCGATGGGCTGGCCGCCGGCGTCCTTGATGTTGGAGACGATCAGGATCTCGGGGTGATCGGCCAGCTGGAAGTTCTTCAGCACATGGATCTGCAGCGGGCCGAAGCGGCGGCTGAAATCAATGTGCTGGCGCGGGGTGATGCGCTGGTCGCGGAACACCAGCACGTGGTGCGCCAGGTGGGCACGGTGGATGCGGTCGAAGTCCTGCGCGCCGAGGGGCCGCGACAGATCGAGGCCCACCACCTCGGCGCCCAGCGGGCCTGCGGCGCCGGCCACCGGGCGGATATCGAAGGGCTGCGGCGCGGCATCATCGTCCAGGGCGATGGCCGTCGCGGAAACCGGGGCGTGGGACAGAACTGCCGACATGGTGAACCACCTTTGAACGGGCCCGGCGGGGCCCTCTGGGTTGCCACTTTATTCAGCACACCTCCAAACCGGAACGAATGATTTATGCATTGCTAACTACAAAATCATCTATCGACACGGCGCCCCCACTGCTTGCCCGGCACTGGCACCCGTCACGAAACGGACGCCTGACCTTGGCATATTGGGTGCTTGTGCCCTTTCATGCAAAAGATAACACTGGGCACCCATGCACCCATCGCACCCACTGGGGCCGCACGGAACGCACACACCCTCCCCCGTTCTTTCGCGATGCTCCCAGGACACCGGCGCCTGCGGGTGAACGGAGCCACCCGGCACCACCGGGCCGCGGGCACGGCCCCTGCGCTATCCCCACCCGCGAACGAACCGACACGACAGGATCACAGGACATGCTGCAGGAAGAACGATTCATCCGCATCCGCACGCTGCTGGCCACGCTCACCCGCGTGAGCACCGAGCGCATCGTGAAGGACCTCGACGTTTCGCGCGAGACCGTGCGGCGCGACCTCGTCGAGCTGGAGGCGCAGGGCGTGCTGCGCCGTGTGCACGGCGGCGTGGTCGCGCCCGGCCCGGCGCCCGAACCCCCGCTGGCCGTGCGCCAGGCGGTGCGCGAGCGCGAAAA
>NZ_BAAJYT010000128.1:0-10277 GCF_057541515.1 Acidovorax sp. KNOB132 | reverse complement strand
CACGGGGCTGCGCCAGCGCAGGCCGGCGCCCACGCCCACGCGCGGGTCCAGGTCGCCCGCGCGGTCGGCCACGGCGCCGGCATCGATGAACATGGCGGTTTCGAAATCGGTGCGGTTGCCGCGGAACTCGATCGGCCGCTGCCATTCCGCGCTGGCCACGGTCAGGTAGCGGCCGCCATACAGCTGGCCGTTGGAGGTGCGCGCCCCGATCTCGCGGTAGCCGTAGCCGCGCACCGTGGTGTCGCCCCCGGTCAGGAACAGCGTGGTCACCGGGATCTCGGCCGCGCGGCGCGCAAGCACTGCGCCGCCTTCGGCGCGCAGGGCCAGCCGGCTGGTGCGGGTGACGCCTTCGCCCATGTCCACGCGGCCCATGGGGTAGAACGACTGCCACCGCAGGTAGGCCCGCACGAAAGGGTCGCGCTCGGGCCGCAGCGTGGTGCCCACGCCCAACTCCGCGGCCAGGCCGAAGCCCCGCGTGGGATTGGTGGTGTTGTTGAAGTAGCGGCCCGTCCAGCCGTAGTTGGCGCTGATGGCCGCGCTGGAGGGCGGCGCGTCCGTGCCCTGGCTCTTGGCGGTGTCGTGCTGCAGGAAATAGCTGCGGTCGATGTGGTCGGTGCTCTTGCTGCGGCCGCCCCGCAGGCGGCTGCTGTTGACCTCGTAGTCGCCCGTGGTCTCGCGCTGCACCTGCGCGCCGGTGAACCAGCGCCAGCCGTCCTCGCCGGGCAGGTCGGTCCAGTCGGTGGACAGCAGCTTGTTCTTGCGGTCCACCGAGACCTTGCTGACGGCGCGCCAGCCGATGCCGGGCAACTGGTTGTGGATGTGGTCCACGCTCAGCCGCGGGCCGCTGTCGGTCGACAGGCCCACGCCGAACACCACCTTCTGCAGGGGTGCCTCGCGCACCTGGGCCACCACGGGCGCGGCCTGCGGGTCGGTGCCGTCGGTTTCCAGCGAGAGGAACACGGCGTCGTAGTAGCCGCTGCTGGCCAGCCGCATCTGCGCATCGAGCAACTGGGCTTCGCTGTAGTCGGCGCCCGTGGGCAGGCGGGCAATGCGGCGCGCACCGTCGGCGCTGTAACGCTCGCCGCCCTGCACGCGCAGCGCGCCGAAGCGGTAGGGCGGTCCGGGGTCGTAGGTCACGCCCAGCTGGGCTTCGTTGCGGTCGGCGTCGATTTCCGCGCGGCTTTTGGCGATGCTGGCGGTGGGATAGCGGGTGGCCTGCAATTGGCGCAGGCCCTGGGATTTGGCGCCGTCCCAGGCGTCCTGCGTGAAGGGCTGGCCGGGTGCGAGCGACCAGCTGCGCTGTACGCGCGCGCGTCGGTTGGCGAACTGGGGTGAATCGGCCTCGGCGCCGGTGAAATCGATGTCGGCGCGGGCCACGCGGGTCTGCGGGCCGGGCTCCACCTCCACGGTGATGGTGCGCGGCGCGCCGGCGCTGCCGGGCGTCTCCTGCATCGTGATGGTGAGCGTGGGGCTGAAATAGCCCAGGGTGCCGAGCAACTCGCGCGCGTTGGACTCGGCCGCGCCCAGCAGGCGGGTGATCTCGCTCGACTGCAGGTCGGGCAGCTGGCGAAAGCGCTGCAGCTCCATGTGCCGCGTGAGGTATTCGCGCACGGCATCGGGTGCGCGCACTTCGAGCGAGAACGCATCGGGCCCGGTGCCGGCACCGGCATCGGACTGGATGGTGTTGTTGTCCACCGTGCCTTCCTTGGCGCCCGGCAGCAGGCTGCAGCCCTGCAGGGCCACCAGGCTCGAAAGCAGCAACGCCGGCCACAAGGCCGGCGTCGGAAATCGTCTCGAAGAATGCGTTGCGGGGAGGGACACGTAAAAGAGGGCTTGGTGGGGCTGGAAGGGGTGGCTGCCAGGCCGTCGCATCCGGGGTGCGCAACGGCAATTGGGGGCACTATGGCCTGAAAAACGCACCGCCGCTGTCAGACAGCGGCGCGCGCTGGGTGGTCCCGGCGGTCAGGCGGTCACTTGGACAGCAGCCGCATGGTTTCTTCCAGGCCCTTGAGCGACAGCGGATACATGCGCTGGCCCACGATCTGCTGGATGATGCCGATGCTCTGCCGGTACTGCCACACGCCCTGAGGCTCGGGGTTGATCCAGGCGAACCGGGGAAAGGCATGGATCAAACGCTGCAGCCACTCGGCGCCGGCCTCTTCGTTGTCGTATTCCACGCTGCCGCCGGGCTGCAGGATCTCGTAGGGGCTCATGGTGGCATCGCCCACGAAGATGAGCTTGTAGTCCTTGTTGTACTTGCGGATGATGTCCCAGGTCGGAAACTTCTCGGCGAAGCGGCGGCGGTTGTTCTTCCACATGAAGTCGTACACGCAGTTGTGGAAGTAATAGAACTCCAGGTGCTTGAACTCCGTCTTCACCGCGGAAAAGAGCTCTTCCACGCGCTGCACGTGCTCGTCCATGGTGCCGCCCACGTCCATGAGCAGCAGCACCTTCACGTTGTTGTGGCGCTCGGGAACCATCTTGATGTCCAGGTAGCCCGCGTTCGCCGCCGTGCTGCGGATGGTGTCCGGCAGATCCAGCTCCATCTCGTGCCCTTCGCGAGCGAATTTGCGCAGCCGCCGCAGCGCCACCTTGATGTTGCGCGTGCCCAGTTCCTGCGTGTCGTCGTAGTCCTTGTAGGCGCGCTGGTCCCACACCTTCACGGCGCTCTTGTTCTTGCCCGCGCCGCCGATGCGCACGCCCTGCGGGTTGTAGCCGCCGTGACCGAACGGGCTGGTGCCGCCCGTGCCGATCCACTTGTTGCCGCCTTCGTGGCGTTCCTTCTGCTCTTCCAGGCGCTTCTTGAGCGTCTCCATCAGCTCGTCCCAGCCCATCTTCTCGATGGCGGCCTTCTGCTCGGGCGTGAGTTCTCGCTCCAGGATCTTGCGCAGCCAGTCGGCGGGGATGTCCTTGCGGAAGTCGGCCACCATCTCCACGCCCTGGAAGTAGGCGCCGAAGGCCCGGTCGAACTTGTCGAAGTGCTTCTCGTCCTTCACGAGCACGGTGCGCGCGAGGTGGTAGAAGTCGTCCAGGCTCCAGGCGTCCTCGGAGTTCGGGCCTACCACGCCGGCCTGCAAAGCCTCCAGCAGGGTGAGGTATTCCTTCACCGAGACCGGCAACTGGCCGGCGCGCAGGGTGTAGAAGAAGTCGATCAGCATGGGTTGAAGCCTTTTAGCCCTGTGGCGCTTATTCCACTAGGGCATGCTGCTGCAAAAGGTATAGCAACTGGGCTTTGGCTTCCGGCCATTCGCCCGAGCGCATGCTGTACATCACCGTGTCGCGGATGGTGCCGTCGCGGCGCAGCGCGTGGCCGCGCAGCACGCCGTCTTTTTTTTGCACCCAGGCGCTCGATGGCGCGCTGCGAGGCGAAGTTGTAGTTGTCGGTGCGCCAGCCCACCACGTGGCAGCCCAGCGTGTCGAAGGCGTGGCCCAGCAGCAGCAGCTTGCACGTGGTGTTGACGTGCGTGCGCTGCACGCTCTTGGCATACCAGGTGAAGCCGATCTCCACCCGCTTCACGGCCGGCACGATGTCGTGGTAGCTGCTGGTGCCCAGCACTTGGCCCGTGTCTTCCTGCACCACGGCGAAGGCGAAACGGTGGCCTTGCTCGCGGCCGGCCAGGGCGGTCTCGATGTAGGCGCGCACGTCCTGCGGCTCGGGGACGGAGGTGATGCGCAGCGTCCACAGCGCGCCATCGGTGGCCGCGGCGCGCAGGCCCTCTTCATGCGACAGCGCGAGGGGCTCCAGGCGGATGCCGCGATCGCGCAGGGTGACGGGTTCGACGAAAGCCATGGAAAGAATCACTCCTTGTCGCTGGGCGCGCGGCTGGCGCGCCAGCGCCGTGCCGCTTGCAGGCCGAAGCCGCCGCCCAGGCCCACGAGGGCGATGCCCGCCAGGCTGGACGGGCCGTAGCCCGAGGTGAAGATGTCAAAGCCCAGCAGGTGGCCGATCCAGTAGCCCGCGAGCGCGCCGCCCACGAAGCCCACGGCGTCGGACAGGCCTTCCATCAGCAGGCGGCGTGCGCTGCTCATCGCGGGCCCTTCATCGGTTGCGCTGGTTCATGAAGACCAGCTTCTCGAAGAGGCCCACGTCCTGTTCGTTCTTGAGCAGGGCACCCACCAGCGGCGGCACGGCGACCTTGTGGTCGGCGCTTTGCAGGGCTTCGAGCGGAATGTCTTCAGCCACGAGCAGCTTGAGCCAGTCGATGAGTTCGCTGGTGGACGGCTTCTTCTTCAGGCCCGGCAGGCCGCGCACGTCGTAGAAGGTCTTCATCGCCACGGCGAGCAGTTCGGCCTTGAGCGTGGGAAAGTGCACGTCGACGATCTTGCGCATCGTCTCGGCTTCGGGGAACTTGATGTAGTGGAAGAAGCAGCGGCGCAGGAACGCGTCGGGCAGCTCTTTTTCGTTGTTGGACGTGATGAAGACCAGCGGCCGGTGCTTGGCGCGGATGAGTTCGCGCGTCTCGTAGCAGTAGAACTCCATGCGGTCGATCTCGCGCAGCAGATCGTTCGGGAATTCGATGTCGGCCTTGTCGATCTCGTCGATCAGCAGCGCCACGGGCTGGTCCGCGGTGAAGGCCTGCCACAGCACGCCCTGCACGATGTAGTTGCGGATGTCCTTCACGCGCTCGCTGCTGTCGGCATCGCCCAACTGGCTGTCGCGCAGGCGGCTCACGGCGTCGTATTCGTACAGCCCCTGCTGCGCCTTGGTGGTGGACTTGATGTGCCACTGCAGGAGCGGCATGCCCAGCTCGCGCGAGACCTCTTCGGCCAGCATGGTCTTGCCGGTGCCGGGCTCGCCCTTGACGAGCAGCGGGCGCTGCAAGGTGATGGCCGCATTCACTGCGAGCATCAGGTCCTGGGTGGCAACGTAACTCTGTGAGCCTTGGAATTTCATGGGCCGTAAATAGGGTAATCGTTGATAAAAGGCCTGGAAAGGCGCTGGCTATAATCGTTTTCTGCCCGAGCACCGACAAACTTCCACGAGATTGTGCGCGCAAAATGAACAAGAAGTTGACCACGATATTTGCCCTGGCTGTCGCTTGCGTGACCGCGGTTTCGCAGGCCCAGGAGACCAAGGGCGATGCCAAGGCGGGCCAGGGCAAGGTCGCCATGTGCATCGGTTGCCACGGCATTCCGGGCTACCAGGCCAGCTTTCCCGAAGTGCACAAGGTGCCCATGATTTCGGGGCAGGGCGAGCGCTACATCGCTGCGGCCCTGAACGCCTACAAGAAGGGCGACCGCAAGCATCCGACCATGCGCGGCATTGCCGACTCGCTCACCGACCAGGACATCGCCGATGTGTCCGCGTACTACGCGGCCCAGGTGCGCGAGGGCGCCAACCTGCCGGCCAAGCCCACCCGCGAGCCGAGCGTGCAGGTGGCGCAGCTGCTGCAAAAGGGCGCGTGCGTGTCCTGCCACGGCGATAACTTCGCCAAGCCCATCGATCCGTCGTATCCCAAGATTTCAGGCCAGCATGCGGACTATCTGTTCGTGGCGCTCAAGGCCTACAAGGCCGACCCGAACAACGCGCACCTGGGCCGCTCCAACGCCATCATGGCGGGCATTGCCAAGCAGTTCACGAATGCCGAGCTGAAGGCGCTGGCGGGCTACATCGGTTCGCTCGACGGCGAGCTGCAGGTGGTGCCTCAGTCGCGTTTTCGCTGACCGTCGCGCACCGGGGCCTCGCCCCGCGGCTGTTCGTCCCAGCCCGCCTTCTGGCGGGTTTTTCTTTGGCTGGAGGATGGCTCAGGTCATGCCATGGGACGGGTGCGCAGGAGGGCCGGTAGAGGGTTTGATCCGCGTGAAGGGGCGTTATATTTTGGTGATGCCTGTCTTTCGTTCCATCCCATCAACGCACCTTCACGAGGCCCACGCATGAGCATTTCCGTCGCCAATCGCCTGCTACAGAATTCCTCTGCTCTGTCGGAGTCGGGGCGGCTGGCCCTGGCCTTCGTGGATGGCGGGCTGCAATGGCTGGACTGGGCGATCACTTCGCTCGATGCGCGCTACCACTTTCCCGACGAGACCGCCCTGGTCGATCACATACAAAAGGGCCTGCACGGCTCCCCCTTGGCGCTGCTGCCCGCACTGGGGCTGCGGATCGGCCCTGTCAAACTGATGACGCTCGGGGTGGGTGACCTTCGCGCCCTGGCGCTCGCCGAACTCGGCGATGCCAGCCCTGCGGTGGACGCGCAGGTTCAGCGCGTCCTGCGCGACCACCGGCTTCTGGTGGCCGTGGATCTGCGCCGCGCGCAGGCGTTCCTGGCGTCGCTGGGAGTGGCAGAGGCCCCGGTGTTCCAAAGCCTTGAATTCACCGACTGGGTGGCGTTGTGCGAGTTACCCGACGGACCTTTTGGCGGCGCAGCCCCGTCGCAGGCACTGCTGGAGGAGGCCGCGCGCTTCAGTGTGACCCAGGCGCGCACGCCCAGTGCGTTCGCCGACTATTACCGCGTCTATCTGCACTTGGCCACCCAGTGGCCCGGTCTTGCACAGGCGTCCGCCGAGCAGCGCAGCGGGGCTGCGCAAGCGGCGCTGCAGGCCGTGTTGCCGCGGCTTCTCGGCGCGCTCGATGGTCCGACGCTGAGTTCGGTGCCCATGCCTGCGGTGGAGGTGCACATGGCGGTGCGCAACTGGTTGGCGATGGGGCGGCGCATCGGCTTTCCGAGCCTGTCCGAGGGCGTCCGCTGCATCGTCGAAAGCGGGCACTACCGCGGCGAGACCGGCGATGCAGCCGCGCGGAGCGTTGACGCGGCCCTCCAGCAGGCGATGGAGGTGCTGAACTCCAATGACCTGCGGTCGGCGCGGCTGGGCCAGGACGGGGCGACGATGACCGTCCCGGCCGGGTCCGAGAAAGCGCAGATTGAACTGCAGGTGTCCAGCGCAGGCCTTGTTTCTCTGAAGCGCCTGGGCGCCGCCGCATAGCCGGCGCTGCAGGCCCGTCCGGCGCCTGACGGCCCCGTCACTCGCGCGGGGACAGGTCCAGAAGTTCCAGCGGTGCCGGCCGGCCGAAGTGGTAGCCCTGGGCCTGGGCGCAGCCCATGGCGCGCAATTGGCGGGCCTCGCCCTCGGTTTCCACGCCCTCGGCCACCACGGCCACGCCGAACCCCTTGGCGATGTGGAGCACGGCGGTCACGATGGCCGCGTCCTGGGGCGAGTGCAGCAGGTTGCGCACGAAGCGCTGGTCGATCTTCAGGCAGTCGAACGGCAGCCGGCTCAGGTAGGCCAGCGAGGAATACCCCGTACCGAAATCGTCGATGGCGATCTTCACGCCCAGCGCGCGGATGGCGGCCAGGCGCGCCTGCGTCACGCCGTCGTCTTCGATCAGCACCGATTCGGTCAGCTCCAGCGTGAGGTGGTCCGGCGGAAGTCTGCTGTCGCGCAGCACCTGCTGCAGCGTGGCGGGAAAGTCCGACTGGATGAGCTGGCGCGCGGACACGTTCACATGGATGTCGAATCCCTCCGGCAGACGGGGCAACTGGTCCGCGATGGCCTGCGTGGCCGCGCGCAGCACCCAGTCGCCCAGGGCCAGGATGAGGTCGGATTCTTCGGCGATGGGAATGAACGTGCCGGGCGGTACCAGCCCGCGCGTGGGGCTGTTCCAGCGCACCAGGGCTTCCGCCCCTGTGACGCGCCCGCTGGCCAGGTCGATCACGGGCTGGTAGTGCACGAGGAACTGGCCTTTTTCCAGCGCCTGGCGCAGTTCGATGGCGAGCCGCGTGCGCTCCATCGACTGCTCGACCATGCAGGGCTCGAACACCACGCACTGGTTGCGGCCGCGCCGCTTGGCCTCGCCCAGCGCGATGCTGCCGTTGCGCAGCCATTCCGCCAGATGCTCGCCCGCCAGCGAGCCCGCGACCACGCCCACCGAGGCATTGAGCATGACCTCGTCCGCCCCCACGGAAAACGGGGTGGAGAACAGGCCCAGCACGGCCTTGCCGATGGTGTCTTCCGCCACCGCGTGCCCGTCCAGGTGCAGCAGCGCGAATTCGTCGCCGCCCAGCCGCGCTATCAGCACGGTGGCTGGCAGGTGCTGGCGCATGCGCTCCGCGATGGCCTGCATCAGCCGGTCGCCGGTGCCGAAGCCCACGCTGTCGTTGATGGCGCGAAACGCATCCAGCCCCACCAGGCTCAGCACGGCCCAGCGCGGGGATTTCCAGTCGGCTTTCTCCAGCAGGCCGCGCCGGGTGAGCAGGCGGGTGAGGGGGTCGCTCAGCAACTGCTCGCGCATCTGCTGGAAGGACTGGCGCAGCCGGTCGGCCATCTGGTTGAAGGCCTGGATGAGCGTCGTGGTCTCGCGCAGCGCGCTGGTGTGCGGCAGCAGGCCCGGTTCCCAGTCGCCGCGCGACAGGCGGTTGGCGGCGTCGGCCGTGAGCAGGATGGGACGCGCCACGCGCTGCACCGCCCATAGCCCCAGCAGCAGCCCGAGCAGGGCAATGCCGCTCGCCGCCAGAATGGAACGGCGGCTGATGACGCGCGTGTCGCCCAGCAGGTCGGACTCTGGGAGCAGCACGACGATGCGCCAGTCGATGCCGGGCTGCTGCGTGAACGGGGTCACGCGGGCGAAGTAGCGTTCGCCGTTGTGCGCGAACTGAAAGTCGATGCCCGCATCGGAGCGGGCGTGGGGCAGGGCGGCGGCGGCGGCGCGGATGGGCGCGCTGGCGCTCCGGCCGGCGGTGAGCCGCTCCCGCTCTCCGCCGCGCGGGGCGGGCTGCTCCGACAGCACCGAGCCGCCCTCGGACTGCGCCACCAGCCGCTGCTCCGTGTCCAGGATGAAGATGTGGCCGTTCCCGCGCAAGGGGTCGTCCCGCAGGAACTGGTTGAGCGTGTCCAGGCGCACATCGGCCTCCATCACGCCCACCATCTGGCCGCTGGCGATCACGGCGGAGGCGGCCGAGATGGTCACATCGGCGCGCTCTCCGGCCGTGGTGTAGATCGGCGACCAGCCCGCGCGCCCGGACCGGGCCACGGGCACATACCAGGGCCGTATGCGCGGGTCGTAGCCGCGGAACGAGGCCGACACCGCGTCGGGCGTGCCGCTCTGGTACACGTGCATCAGGCCCTCGGTCGAGCGGTCCTTGAGGATGAGCCGAAAGCCGTCCGCTTCGCGGCGCATGCCGGTGTACTCGCCGTCGCGGCTGCCGAAGCTCAGCAGGCTGATCTGCCGCTCGTCGCGGTACAGGGCGTCGAACACGGCGCGCAGGTGTTCGTGGATGGGCCGCATGTCGCCCGGCTGGTACAGGCCGTGGCGGCCGATCGCATCGGCGATGTCGCGCTGGATCTCGAAGGGCCGGGAGAGAAAGCGCGACAGCCGGTCCCGGGCGGTGAGCGTCACGGCGTCCAGCAGCCGCACGCTTTCCTGGTCGATCAGGTGGCCGATCTGCCGCTGCTGCGTGAAGGCATGCAATGCCACGGTGGCCGCGAACAGCACGGCGAACGGGACGGCAATGGCGGTGCGCAGCGAAATCTGCCACCGGCGCATGTCAGGCCCCCTGGTCGGGTGCGAGGGCACCGCGGGTGCGTGGGCACCGTGCACGGTGCGGCCTGGCCCGAGGAGCTGCCGCGGCCGCGGGCGACGCTGCCAGCCGGTCAGCGATCTGGAGGGCGGTTCTGGACATGGCGGCGTGCGGCAGACAGTGAGCCCTCAGTCCCGGGTGGCGCGCCGCTGCACGCAGGCGACATATGCATCGCCATCGGGCGGGCGGCCGGAACGCTGGCTTTCCCACAGCATCTGTCCCAGGCATTCCATGGCGGCATGGTGCGCATCGAGCAGCGAGTCCTTGCGGGCGGCCAGCAGTTCGACCGCCTGGCGGATGCCGCGGGGCTGGTCGATGCTGCACTGCTCGCTGATCGACAGGTGCATGGACAGATGCAGGAAGGGGTTGGTGCGGTCCGGCGTCTCGTCGTAGTTGCGGGCCAGGGCTGCATCGACATCGGCCAGATCGGCGTGGTATTCGGGGTGCTCTGCGATCCAAAGGCTGGCCAGGGTCTCGATGGCTTCCATGGGCTGGCCGGCCTGGGATTTGGCGTACACGGCGCAGAAAAAGCGCCGCACATCGGCTTGGGACGGATTGAACATGGCAGCCAGCGTAGCACGGGCAAAGCGGGTTTCAGGCAGGGGTTGCACGGGAGGAAACCGTGCATTCCGGCATGCGGTGCGCCGCTGCGCCCCGCATCGCCGGCGCGGCCGGCCGCAAGCTGTCAGAAGGTCTCCCAGTCGTCGGCGTTGTGCTTGCCGCCTGCTGCGGGCGCTGCTGCTGCGGCGGCGGGGGGGCGCGGCG
>NZ_BAAJYT010000127.1:0-10291 GCF_057541515.1 Acidovorax sp. KNOB132 | reverse complement strand
CGCCCATCACGAACGCCAGCGACGTCATCAGGATGGGGCGCAGCCGCAGGCGGCTGGCCTCGATGGCGGCCTGCACCGGCGTGCGGCCGGCAAACTCCAGTTCGCGGGCGAACTCCACGATCAGGATGGCGTTCTTGGCCGACAGCCCCACCAGCACGATGAGCCCGATCTGCGTGAACACGTTGTTGTCGCCGCCTGACAGCCACACGCCCGTCATCGCGGCCAGCAGGCCCATGGGGACGATCAGGATGATGGCGATGGGCAGCGTGAGGCTTTCGTACTGCGCGGCCAGCACCAGGAACACCAGCAGGATGGCAATGGGGAACACCAGCACGGCGGAATTGCCGGCCAGGATTTCCTGGTAGGTCAGCTCGGTCCATTCGAAGCCGATGCCCTGCGGCAGCGTCTCGGCGGCGATGCGCTCGATGGCGGCCTGCGCCTGGCCCGACGAAAAGCCGGGCGCGGGCCCGCCGTTCACGTCGGCCGACAGGAAGCCGTTGTAGCGCATGGCGCGCTCGGGCCCGAAGCTGGGCTCGATCTTCATCAGCGCCGACAGCGGCACCATCTCGCCGGTGGTGGAGCGCACCTTGAGCAGGCCCACGTCCTCGGCACGCGCCCGGAAGGCTGCATCGGCCTGAACGCGCACGCTGTAGGTGCGGCCGAACTGGTTGAAGTCGTTGGCGTACAGGCTGCCCAGGTAGATCTGCAGCGTCTCGAAGATGTCCGTCACCGGCACGCCCAGCTGCCGCGCCTTGGTGCGGTCGATGTTGGCGTACAGCTGCGGCACGTTGACCTGCCAGCTCGTGAACAGGCCGGCGAGTTCCGGCGTCTGGTACGCCTTGCCCATGAAGGCCTTCACGGCGGCGTCCATGGCCTCGTAGCCCAGCGAGGCGCGGTCTTCGATCTGCAGCTTGAAGCCGCCCGTCGTGCCCAGGCCGGCCACCGGGGGCGGCGGGAACATGGCGATGAACGCATCCTGGATGCTGCCGAAGGCCTGGTTCAACTGGCCCGCGACGGCACCGCCGCTCTGGTCCGCGCGGCCGCGCTCGGCGAAGGGCTTGAGCGTGACGAACACGATGCCCGAATTGGAGCTGTTGGTGAAGCCGTTGATCGACAGCCCCGGGAAGGCGATGGCGTCTTCCACGTTCGGGTTCTTCTTGACGATCTCGCCCATGCGGCGGATCACGTCCTCGGTGCGGTCCAGCGTGGCACCGTCGGGCAGCTGCGCGAAGCCCACCAGGTACTGCTTGTCCTGCGCCGGCACGAAGCCGCCGGGCACGACCTTGAACAGGCCCCAGGTCGCGGCCACCAGCGCGGCGTAGATCACCAGCATCAGCGCCTTGCGGCCGATGACGCGCTTGACGCCGCCGCTGTAGGCCTCGGAGCCCCGGTGGAACACGCTGTTGAAGCGGCGGAAGAACCCGCCCAGCACCTTGTCCATGCCGCGCGTCAACGCATCCTTCGGTTCATGGTGGCCCTTGAGCAAGAGCGCGCTCAGGGCGGGCGACAGCGTGAGCGAGTTGATCGCCGAGATCACCGTGGAGATCGCGATGGTCACCGCGAACTGGCGGTAGAACTGTCCCGTGAGCCCGCTGATGAAGGCCAGCGGCACGAACACCGCCACCAGCACCAGCGCGATGGCAATGATGGGACCGGACACTTCGCGCATGGCGCGGTAGGTGGCTTCGCGCGGGGTCAGGCCCGCCTCGATGTTGCGCTCCACGTTCTCCACCACCACGATGGCGTCGTCCACCACGATGCCGATGGCCAGCACCAGCCCGAACAGGGACAGCGCGTTGATCGAAAAGCCCAGCAGGTGCAGCACCGCGAACGTGCCCACCACCGACACCGGCACGGCCAGCAGCGGAATGATGGAGGCGCGCCAGGTCTGAAGGAACAGGATCACCACGATCACCACCAGCGCCACGGCTTCCAGCAGGGTCTGGATGACGGATTTGATGGAGGCGCGCACGAACTGCGTCGGGTCGTAGGCGATGCGGAACTCCACGCCCTCGGGCATGTTCTTTTGCAGCTCGGCCATGGTCTTGCGCACGTTCGACGAGATGTCGAGCGCGTTGGAGCCCGGCGCCTGGAACACGCCCATGCCCACGGCCGGGTCGTTGTTGAGCAGCGAGCGCAGCGAGTAGTCGGCCGCGCCCAGCTCCAGCCGGGCCACGTCGCGCAGGCGCGTCACCGCGCCGTCGCTGCCGGTCTTGACGATGATGTCGCCGAACTCCTCTTCGGTCTGCAGGCGGCCCTGCGCATTGATCGACAGCTGCATGTCCACGCCGGGCAGCCCGGGCGACTGGCCCACCACGCCGGCCGCGGCCTGCACGTTCTGGCCGCGGATGGCGGCCACCACGTCAGCCGCCGACAGGCCGCGCTGCGCGACCTTCTGCGGGTCGAGCCAGGCGCGCATCGAATAGTCGCCGCCGCCGAAGATCTGCACCTGGCCCACGCCCTGGATGCGGGCGAGCCGGTCCTTCACATTCAGCACGGCGTAGTTGCGCAGGTAGTCGATGCCGTAGCGGCCGTTGGGCGAGACCATGTGCACGACCATGGTCAGATCGGGTGCGCTCTTGACCGTGGTGACGCCCAGCCGGCGCACTTCCTCGGGCAGGCGCGGCTCGGCCTGCGAAACGCGGTTTTGCACCAGCTGCTGCGCCTTGTCGGGGTCGGTGCCCAGCGCGAAGGTGACGGTCAGCGTCATCACGCCATCGGTCGTGGCCTGGCTGCCCATGTAGAGCATGCCCTCCACGCCGTTGATGGATTCCTCCAGCGGCGTGGCCACGGTCTCGGCGATCACCTTGGGGTTGGCGCCCGGGTACTGGGCACGCACCACCACGGAGGGCGGCGCCACCTCGGGATACTCGGAGATGGGCAGCGCGCGCAGCGCGATCAGCCCGGACAGGAAGATGAGCACCGACAGCACCCCGGCGAAGATGGGGCGGTCGATGAAGAAGCGAGAGAGATTCATGGTGTTCTTTCGGTGCGCTCCGCGATCACGCCGCGGGCTGCTTGGCAGCGGCGCGGGCCTCGGCGCCATCGCCGGCCATGCCGGCCTTGGCGGTCATGGGCACGTCCTGGGGGGCAACCTGGGCGCCGGGGCGCACGCGCTGCAGGCCGTTGACGACGATGCGTTCGCCGGCCTTCAGGCCCGAGGTGACGACGCGCAGGCCGTTCACCGGCGCGCCCAGCTGCACCTCGCGGTACTCGGCCTTGTTGCCCTCGCCCACCACCATCACGTACTTCTTGTTCTGGTCCGTGCCCACGGCGCGCTCGTTGATGAGCACGGCCTGGGTGTTCTTGACCTGGCCCATGCGGATGCGCGCGAACTGGCCGGGCATCAGCACGCCATCGGCGTTGTCGAACACGGCGCGCACGCGCACCGTGCCGCTGCGGGCATCCACCTGGTTGTCGATGAGCTGCAGGTGCCCGGTGTGCGGCGTGCCGCCGGCCGTGCCCGTGCCCATCTGCACCGGAATGCTCTCGATCAGGGTGCGCGCGCTCTTGCCCGAACGCAGGCCCTCCAGCGCCTTCGCCACGATCTGCTCGTCGGTGTCGAAGCTCGCGTAGATCGGGCTCACCGACACCAGCGTGGTCAGCACCGGCGCGCCGGCGCCCGCGGCCACCAGGTTGCCCACGGTGACCTCGATGCGGCCCACGCGGCCCGCGACCGGGGCGCGCACCTGGGTGTAGCCCAGGTTCAGGCGCGCCGTCTGCAGCGCGGCCTGCGCGGCGCGCAGGTTGGCGTCGGCCTCGCGCTGGGCATTCATGCGTTCGTCGTGCTCGCGCTGGGCGATGGCACGCTCTTCCCACAGGCGCGTGGCACGCTCCATTTCGCTGCGGGTGTAGGACACGCGGGCCTGCGCAGCGACCACCTGGGCCTCGGCGCGGTCCACCTCGGCGGCGTAGGGCGCGGGGTCCACGGTGACCAGCAGGTCGCCCTGCTTGACCAGCGAGCCTTCGCGGAAATGCACGGCCTGCACGGCGCCGCCCACGCGCGGGCGGATGTCCACGCGCTGCACGGCTTCGAGCCGGCCCGAGAACTCGTCCCACAGCGCGATCTCCTGCTGCAGCACGGCGGCCACCGAGACGGGCACCGCGGGCGGCGCGGCTTCCGGGGCCGGGGATTCGGCATGCGAGCTGGGCAGCCCGAAGAGCGTGCCGCCCGCGGCGGCGATGGCGGCCGCGGCGCCGGCGGCAGCCCACCAGCGGCGACGGGAAGGGGAAGTGTGTTGCGGGTTCATGGTGGAAGTCCTCCGGGTTTTTTCAAAGCAAAAGTCGAAATCGATCGGGCAAGGGTTGCCCCTTCCGGCCCACGGGGGCCAGAAAACAAAAGGGACGCAGCAAGCAGCGGAAAGGCGGCGAAAGGCGGGTATTGCGGGTCGCCGAAGCGGATCGCAGTATCAAACCTCAACCGGGGTTGAGGTCAATGCACCCCGCTGGTCAGCGCGCGGGCAGATCGGTGGTGGTGAGGGTCAGGGTGCAGGACATCGGGTGGCCTCGAAGAAACGGCTGAACTGCGCCTGAACCTCGGGCGCACAGGGGCATTCGCCCGAACCGGGCTGCAGCAGGGCATCGGGCCACTGGTTCGCCTTGGCGAACACGTGCTGCGTGACTTCCAGTCCCGCCGCCTGCAGCCGGTTGGCGTAGGCGAGGGCTTCGTCGCGCATGGGATCGTCGTCGCCCACCAGCACCAGCGTGTGCGGCAGGCCGGCCAGCCGCTGCGCCATCGCGGGCACGGCATAGGGATGTTCGGCATCGCGGGTGCAGCGCAGGAACTGCAGCCAGCCATCGGCCCACTTGCAGGCGGTCGATTCGCCCATGGCGGCACGCACCGAAGGCGTGGCACCGCACGGGTCGAGCATGGGCGACAGCAGGATCTGTCCGGCCAGCGGCGGATGGGACTGGTCGCGCGCCATCAGCGCCACGCCCGCGGCCAGGTTGCCGCCGGCCTCCTCCCCCGCCACGTACACCCCGGCGCCGGGACCGGCCAGGCGGGTGCGGTGCTTGTGCGCCCACTTGAGCACCAGGTAGCCGGCGTCCACCGGCTGCGGGAAGGGATGGTCGGGCGAGAGCGGGTACGCCACCGACACCACCAGCGCGCCGGCGCGCTCCAGCAGCCGGGCCACCGTGCAGCCGTTGTCCAGATCGCCCGCCACGAAGGCGCCGCCATGGAAGTGCACCACCAGCGGCAGCGTTTCCTTGGGCTTCTTGCGGCCGTACATGCGCACGGACACTTCCTGCCCCTTGGCCACCTCAATGGTGGTGTCGGTGCAGGTGGAGGGCGATGGCGATGGGGTGAAGGTGCTGGACATGGCGGTGACCGGACAAGACCGGGTGATGTGAAATGTAGCGACGCAGCCGCCGACGATAAACCAGCCAAATGCCACAGCTCTGTTTCCGATTGCCGAACAATCGGCGGCACGGGCCCGTGTGAGAATTCCTTGGCCCCATTCGGGGCCAGAGAGAACAAGGAGGGCCCATGGACCAGATCCAGGCCATGCGGGTTTTTGCAAGGGTGGTGGAGGCAGGCACGTTCACGCGGGCGGCCGATTCGCTGCAATTGCCCAAGGCAACCATCACCAAGTACGTGCAGGCGCTCGAGGCGCGGCTGCGCGTGAAGCTGCTCAACCGCACCACGCGGCGCGTGACCGTCACGGCCGATGGCGCGGCCTACTACGACCGCACGGTGCGCCTGCTCGCCGATTTCGACGACATCGAGGCGAGCATGACGCACGCGCGCGCCACGCCCAGCGGCCGGCTGCGCGTGGACGTGGGCACTTCGGTGGCGCGGCTGCTCATCATTCCGCGGCTGGAGGAGTTCCATGCGCGGTTTCCCGACATCCAGATCGACCTGGGCGTGAGCGACCGGCCGGTGGATTTGATCGGCGACAACGTCGATTGCGTGATCCGCGGCGGCGAGCTGACCGACCAGTCGCTGGTGGCACGGCGCATCGGCAACCTGGCCTTCGTCACCGTGGCCGCGCCCTCCTACCTGGAGCGCTACGGCACGCCCACCCACCCCCTCGATCTGGAGGGCGACCACAAGAGCGTGATCTATTTCTCGCCGCTGTCCACCCGCCGCTATCCGCTGGAGTTCGTGCGCGACGGCGAGATGATCGAGGTCACCGGGCCCTCGCAACTGGCGGTGAACGAGTCCAACGCGTACTCGGCGGCGCTGGTCGCGGGGCGCGGCGTGGGGCAGATCACGCTGTTCCAGGCGGCCCGGCAACTGGAGCGCGGCGACCTCGTGCGGCTGCTGCCCGAGTGGTCCATTCCGCCCATCCCGATCTACGTGGTGTACCCGCCCAACCGGCACCTGAGCGCCAAGGTGCGGGCCTTCGTGGACTGGGCGGCCGAGCTGTTCGCCAGCGAGCGGTATCTGCAGACCTGAACGTTTGCTATATTTTTCATAGCTAAACGCCCTAGTATCCATTGCACTGGGGCCCTTTTTGATGCATACCCGCGCGAGGCCGCCCTCCACCGGCCGCGCGGGGCCGTATGCTCCCGGCATGACCGAACCCGAAGTCCCCGAGCCCGGCGAAACCCCCGCCCCCAGCGCCACCAACGCGCCTTCCACCCCGAACGCCACGCCACCCACGCCACCGGCCAGGCAGCCGCGCAACCCCCTGCACGGCATCACGCTCGAAGCCATCGTGGTCGCGCTGCACGACTACTACGGCTGGGAAGGCCTGGCGCAGCGCGTGGCCCTGCGCTGCTTCGAAAGCGATCCCAGCGTGGCGTCCAGCCTGAAGTTCCTGCGCAAGACACCCTGGGCGCGCGAGAAGGTCGAGAGCCTGTACCTGTTCATGCTGCGCGAGCACAAGCGCCAGGGCGGCGGGCCGGGCTGAACACGGCCGGCCCTCACAACCCATCCCCGACGGCCCATTCGCGCTGCGCCAGCGCAGCTCAGGCGCCCGGGCCGTGCGTTCGTCGCAATCGGCTCGCGGCGGCAGGCCCCGGTGGGCACATTGGAGGCACGGAGAGGCACACGCCTGTCCTGATCCCCCAACCCGCCCCAGGAGCCTTTCATGCCCACCGTTTTCGACCGCTGCAACACCACCGCCTCGCCCCACGCCCTGGCGCGCACGGCCCTCGCCGCCTGCGCCCTGCTGGCCGGCTCCCTGGCCATGGCCCAGACCAGCACGCCACAGGATGCAGCCACCGCAGCCGCGACTGCGCCCCGAGTGGTTGCGATGGATGCCCCCGCAGGCCGCACGCGCGCCGAGGTGATCGCCGAACTGCAATGCGCGCGGGCCTCGGGCGAACTGGAGGCCATGGCGATGCAGTCCTATGGCATGCCCACCCCGCCCGTGAACCGGGCCGTGCCCGAATGCGCCGCAGCGGGCGGCACGGCCGTGGCCGGCAGCACCGCCTCGCGCCCGGCCCCATGAGCCGCGGCGGGCCGTGCCTCAGGCCGGCACGGGCACCAGGAAGTCGCGGCTGATGCCCGCGCCCAGTTCGTTCACCCGGTCCAGGAACTGCGTGAGGTACGCATGCAGCCCGGTGGACAGGATCTCGTCGATGCGGCCATAGCGCAGGTCGGCCAGCAGCCGGCCCGCCTTGCGCTGGGTCTCCGACGACTGGTCGTTGGCCACCACCGCCAGGTTCTCACCCACCTCGTGCAGGCTGGCGTGCAGCGAGCGCGGCATGTCGCGGCGCAGGATGAGCAGGTCGGCCACGCGCTCGGGCGTGATGACGTCGCGGTACACGCGGCGGTACACCTCGAACGCCGACACGCTGCGCAGGATGGCGCTCCAGTGGTAGAAGTCGAACTCCTGCGGCGCGGCCCGGCTGCGGTCGCGCGTGCCCGAGCCGTGGAAGTCGCTCTGCACCGCGTGGAACTTCACGTCCAGCAGCCGCGCAGTGTTGTCCGAGCGCTCGAGGAACGTGCCCAATCGCAGGAAATGAAAGGCCTCGTCCTGCAGCATGGTGCCCAGCGTCACCCCGCGCGACAGATGCGAGCGGTACTTGACCCATTCGAAGAACTGGCCCGGATCGCGTTCGAACAGGCTGCCTTCCAGCTGGCGGTGCAGCTCCAGCCAGGTCTGGTTCTGCGTCTCCCACACCTCGGTGGTGAGCGCCCCGCGCACGGCCCGGGCGTTCTCGCGCGCGGCGCGCAGGCACGACAGGATGGACGACGGGTTGTTGCCGTCGCGCACCATGAACTCCAGCACCCCTTCGCGCGTGACCTCGCCGTGCCGCGCGGTATAGGCGGGGATCAGCTCGCTGATCGACAGCAGGCCCAGCCAGCTCTCCTGCGCCACGTCGGCCGACTGCGGGAGCAACGAGGTCTCGTAGCTCACGTTGAGCATGCGGGCGGTGTTTTCCGCCCGCTCGGTATAGCGGGACATCCAGAACAAGTGATCGGCAGTGCGGCTCAGCATGCGGCCTCCCCGGGCAGAAAACCCCGCACGCGCTGCGCACGCACGCGGTGTGTTGACGAAAGCCCGCCTGCAGCGGCCTTTTCCGCCCGCTCGGTATAGCGGGACATCCAGAACAAGTGATCGGCAGTGCGGCTCAGCATGCGGTCTCCCCGGCAGAAATTTCGAAACGAAGGGTCTGATGCGTCATGCAACGCTCCCTTCTTCTCCCAGCACCCAGGTGTCTTTGGTGCCCCCGCCCTGCGATGAATTCACCACGAGCGAGCCCTCCTTGAGCGCGACGCGCGTCAGGCCGCCGGCGGCCATCTGCACCTTCTGGCCGCTCAGCACGAAGGGGCGCAGATCGATGTGGCGCGGGGCGATGCCCGATTCCACGTAGGTCGGGCAGCTGGAGAGCGACAGCGTGGGCTGGGCGATGTAGCCCGAGGGGTTGGCCAGCACCGCGGCGCGGAACTCCTCGATCTCGGCTTTCGTCGCGGCCGGGCCGATCAGCATGCCGTAGCCGCCGGCGCCGTGCACTTCCTTCACGACCAGTTCGTGCAGGTGGTCCAGCACGTAGGCCAGGTCGTCGGGCTTGCGGCACACCCAGGTGGGTACGTTGGCGAGGATGGGCTCCTCGCCCAGGTAGAAGCGGATCATGTCGGGCACGTAGGGGTACACCGACTTGTCGTCGGCGATGCCCGTGCCCACGGCGTTGCAGATCGCCACGTTGCCCGCGCGGTAGGCGTTCATGAGGCCCGCGCAGCCCAGGGTGGAGGTGGGCCGGAAGACCTGGGGGTCGAGAAAGTCGTCGTCCACGCGGCGGTAGATCACGTCCACCTGCTTGAGGCCGCGCGTGGTGCGCATGTACACGAAGTTGTCCTTGACCACGAGGTCCTGGCCCTCGACCAGTTCCACGCCCATCTGCTGCGCGAGGAAGGCGTGCTCGAAGTACGCGCTGTTGTACATGCCGGGCGTGAGCACCACCACCGTCGGCTGCGCCGTGGCGGCGGGGGCGCTCGCGCGCAGGGTGTCCAGCAGCAGGTCGGGATAGTGGGCGACCGGCGCCACGCGGTGCGTGCGGAACAGCTCCGGGAAAAGCCGCATCATCATCTTGCGGTTTTCCAGCATGTACGACACGCCCGAGGGCACGCGCAGGTTGTCTTCCAGCACGTAGTAGATGCCGTTGCCGCTCGCGTCCGGGGCGCGCACGATGTCGATGCCGGCGATGTGCGCGTACAGGTCGCGCGGCACGTCCACGCCGGCCATCTCGGGCCGGTACTGGGCGTTCTTGAGGATCAGGTCCGAGGGGATGATGCCGGCGTGCAGGATGTCCTGGCCGTGGTAGACGTCGTGGATGAAGCGGTTGAGCGCCGTGACGCGCTGCACCAGCCCCTGCTGCATGCGCGCCCACTCGTGCGCGGGGATGATGCGGGGGATCAGGTCGAAGGGAATGAGCCGCTCGGTGCCGGCGCCGTCCTCGTCCTTGGCGCCGTACACCGCGAAGGTGATGCCCACCCGGCGGAAGATCATCTCGGCCTCGGCGCGGCGCGCCTGCATGGCCTCGTCTGGCTGGCCCGACAACCATTGGCCGTAGCGCTTGTAGTGGGGGCGCACGTCGCTGCCGTCGAACGGCAGCATCGTGTACATCTCATCGAACTTCTGCATAACTGGTGCCTCCTGCAACCAGCATAGCAAGTTGTGAGCCGGGTTTTGGCGACTGGCGGGCCCGGGCGCGTTTTACCGCTCGCACGCCGGGGTGATGGCGCACCGTCCTCACGGCAACGGGGCAGGCGCGTGGTGCCAGTAGCGCCGGCCCGCGTCGCGTTCGCACCGCCATTGTCCGGGCGCCTCGGACGCCCAGGTGGCGGCGCCGCAGCGCGGCGAATCGAGCAGCACGGCGCCCCGCTCGCGGTACCGCG
>NZ_BAAJYT010000126.1:0-10309 GCF_057541515.1 Acidovorax sp. KNOB132 | reverse complement strand
GACGGGGCCGGGGAATCAGGGAGCTATCTCAGAGGGAGAGCCCCGCTATCAGCGCATTTCAAAAAGATCCTGCCGTTATTGTTTGGCCGGCTGTGCCAAAACAGTGATTTCTCGCACTATGAACCTACCAAACGAAGGCGTGTGAACAGGTTGATCCATCGGCTCAACAACCGGCTGAGTGTATATAGGAGTGCCTTTGACAATGGGTATGGGCGCGGCACTGAAGCTGCTTCTGGGTCTATCAACACTCAAATCCGTTCTCAACCAGAAGCTTGTGCCTTCCATCGAAATCAATAGTTGATTGGCGCTAATGATTTCTGTAGTGACGAAGGGAGTGTCGTAATCCGAAATGCCGCTAGTTATCTGGCCATCTCCAACGTGGAAATCTGACAACGTGGTAGGTCGATCCAGCCGATCAACCACGAGCCGAAGTTTTCCTCCAGTTGGCTTGTCTAGGAACACTGAATCGAACGAATCCGCCAGAAGTTTGAATTTCATTGAACGTGGGGAATGTGGGGAATCTGGGTATCAATCGATTGATGATGCCAGATCGTTAGCCAAGTCGTCTTAGCGCGTGCCAAGCCTGCCAACATGCCCGCATGGCTCATTCTATGGAATACGATTTCGCTGTTGTTCTGCCCTTTGTTCAGGCCCGCGTGCCTGGGCTGGCGTGTGCGCAGGATGCCCGCGCCATCGGGCTACGCCGGGACGGCGACCTAGTGGGCGGGATGCTCTACGAGGGTTTAACGGCCGAAATCTGTGGATGCACGTTGCCTCAGAGCCTGGGGCGCGATGGCTCAATCGGTCTTTCCTTCGTGCCTGCTTTCTATACCCCTTCTCGATTTGTGGCGTTGTCCATGGAGTTCACCTTCGTCACCTTCCACGACCCGAACCGAGGCAACACGATCTGGTCGAAGTCGGCGTTCCGGTAGTTGATGGTGCCCTGGGCGTACAAGGGCACGAGCAGGCGCTTTTCGCGGAAGTCGGCGACCAGCTCGCGGATGGTCCACTCTGCCGCTTCCCGGCCCTTGCGCTCCTGCTTTTCTGCGGCGGGGTCCGCTCCGCAATCAATCGAAGCGCGGATGCTGCGGGCCAGTTCGCGCGCAGCGGATAGTGAAGTGTCGGGGTAGTTTCCGATGGCCAGTTCTTTGCGCCGGCCGCCTGGCAGACGGTAGCGAAGAACCCAGGAGGCGGTGCCTCCGGCCGAAAGCGTGAATGTCAGCCCATCGCCATCCGACTTTGCGATGGGCTCGCCTTTGGTAATCCACCGTCTTATTTGCAGGTCTGAAAGCGTGTGTGTGACCTTCGGCATCTTGATATCCCAATTGGGTAGCTAGAGCGTGTTATGAACTTCCCGCCGCAGCTAGCACCCGTGCAGCGGCGGGCAACATGAGCACTGCAAACACCAGAAAATGCAGCCCGCCGAGCACTTCCGGCAACCGCACATAGTCCCGGCAGAGCCCGCGGAACCTCGCCAGCCAACCAAAGCTTCGCTCCACCACCCAGCGCCGCGGCAGCAGTACAAAGCCTTTCTTCGCCTCGGGCAGCTTCACGATCTGCAGATCGATGCCGTTGTCCTGCGCCGCCTTGGATGCCGCCTTACCCGTGTAGCCTTGGTCTGCCCAGGCCCGTTGCACCGTATGGCCAGTGGCCTGCTGCACGTCCTCGCACAACTGGTGCACCTGAGCGCGCTCTTGCTCGTCGGCCGGCGTGACATGTACCGCCAGGAGATGGCCCAGCGTGTCCACGGCCATGTGCACCTTGCTGCCTCGCTTGCGTTTGTAGCCGTCATAGCCTGCACGTGGGCCACTCTCGCAACTCGATTGCAGCGTTCGCCCGTCCATCACCACGGCGCTGGGCTGGCCCTGGCGCCCTTGGGCCACGCGGATGATGGAGCGCAGATCAGAGACCATGGCCTCGAAGCAGCCCGCATCCAGCCACCGCCGGCTCTGCTGGTAAACCGCTTCCCAGGGCGGCAGATCGTTGGGCAGCATCCGCCAGGGCGCTCCCGCGCGCACCAGCCAGCGCAGCGCGTTGAAGACTTCTCGCAGATCATGCTCGCGCTGGGGCGCGTGCTGGTCCATCAGGCTCAGGTAAGGCGCTTGCGGGGCATCTGCAAACTCTACCCTTGGCTTCGCTCTCACGGAGCAAAGTTCATAACACGCTCTAGCAGTGTAGCTACCCACTGGGCTACCCAACGGGGCCGCGCCACTATGACACGTTATCAAACGTTATGAACCAATAATCCCATTGAAATCAACGACTTGCGGAGGTATCTGGTGCATTAAAAAAACGCCCTGAATCAACGATTGATGTTCCATGTGGCAAGTTTCATGTTCGACCCATCTTGTTGGCGCACGCGCCGTTCGTCTTCGGAGCATCCCCCGCCTGCGGCCATGTGGCTTCGCGCGGGGATGAGTCCGCCGATTTTCCCCCGGGTGGGCTCCGCCCGCGCGAAATCGCTGGGCGAGGGGTCGCGGTGGTGTCGGGGAGGGCCGAGTGCCGTGCCGCTTGTGGGTCGAGAAGGCCTGTAATGCCCGTGGAAGGAGGCCTGAGTGGTAGCGCGGGTAAACCGAAGGCGGCAGGCCGCGCGGCGGAGACCGAATGCGTCGGAAAGAAAGGGAAGGGGGCTTATGCGCGGCACCTTGAAACCGCAACCTTCGCCCCGCAGCGAAGGTGTTCAGCGCAGCGGCGACAGAATGCCCGTGAGGCGCCGCCAATCGACGGGCTTGAGAAAGTGGTGGTCCACCACCGCCAGCAGTTCGGTGACGCGGTCGTTGGTGTCCGTCCAGCCGGTCAGGGCGATCAGGACGATATCGTCGTTGTGCTTGTCGCGCACGCGCCGCGCCAGTTCCAGGCCGTCCATGCCTGGCATGTCGAAATCCAGCAGCACGCAGGCCGGCTGGTGCTTTTCGATGTAGTTCAGCGCGTCCGCGCCGCTGTTGGCAATCGCAGCGGTAAAACCATCCAGTTGGAGGGCCATCGCTGCCAGCTCCGCCGTCTCGGGATGATCGTCCACCACCAGTATTTCCGCCGCCCTTTGGGTCATTCCGCTCGTCTTTCTAGTAACTGCGTTTTATACCTGCAAGCGCTCCAACCGCCTATGTCAAAAGACATGGCATGGCCGCCAGCGCCGCGTGGCAAACGGAGTTCCTGCAATAGGGGTTTGTGGGTGGTCGTCACGGCGACGGGGCGAGCGATGCGTCGGCACGCGCGGTCTCCTGCGGGCCACGCACCTGCGGCAGGCAGTCCGGGTATTCGCGCTGGATGAAGGTGACCAGCGCCTCGCGCACGCGGCAGCGCAGGTCGAACGCCAGGCCCGACGATCGGGCCGAGACCAGCACGCGGATCTGGATGGTGCGCTCGGTCACGTCGGTGAGCTGCAGCACGCTCACGCGCCGGTCCCATTCCGGTGCCGTCTCCAGGATGCGGTCCAGTTCGGCACGCAGCGGGTCCAGCGGCAGGCGGTAGTCCGCGAACAGGAATACGGTGCCCAGGATCTGCGAGCTGGTCCGTGTCCAGTTCTGAAAGGGGTTCTCGATGAACCACTGCAGCGGGATGATCAGCCGCCGCTCGTCCCAGATGGCCAGCACCACGTAGGTGCCCGTGATCTCTTCCACGCGGCCCCATTCTCCCTGCACGATCAGCACGTCGTCGATGCGGATGGGCTGGGCCAGCGCGATCTGCAGGCCCGCGATGATGTTGCTGAACACCGGCCGTGCCGCGATACCGGCCACGATGCCGACCACGCCGGCCGAGGCCAGCAGGCTGGCGCCCACCTGCCGTGCGCCAGGAAAGGTCATGAGCATGAGCGATACCGCGGCCATCACCACGCCCGTCATGGCGGTGCGCGACAGCACCCGGGCCTGCGTGGCCACGCGGCGCGCCGTCAGGTTGTCTTCCACGTTCGCCGGGTAGCGGGCGATGAGCCCGTCCGCCACTCCGCCGATGGCGGCGATCAGCGCCCAGGCCGTCACCGCGATGAGCGCCAGCCCTGTGAGGTGCCGCACCGTGCCGAGGTGGGGCAGCGTATCGGCCGCGGCCACCCAGACCAATTGCGTGGCGAACAGGGGCAGCAGCACGCGCATGGCGGGGACGCAGGCCTGCACGACGGTCTGCAGCACGGGCAGCCCGCGCGTGGCCCGCAGGGCGAGCAGCGCGGCGATGCGGTGGGCCATGGCACCGGCCATGGCGGCCAGGCTGGCGCCGAGCAAGGTGGCGAGCCAGGGGGAGAGGGACAGGAAATCCAGCATCGTCGAGGGGGCTCCTTGGGGTGGGGTGGCAAGAAAAGAAACGGCGGCGGGATGGGCGGGCCGCTTCGGGGCGGCCGCTCGCCGGCCGGGCGAGATGGGAAACGAACAGGACCGGTTGACAACCCCGGTTTTGACAGGGTGGTGCCCTGGCCGCAGCGGGCCGGGCGCGGGTACATCCCGATTGTCCAAAAACGGCTTGGAAGTAAAAGGTTCCAAGAACTGTTACGTTTTGACATACTGCAGGGCGCGTGCCCCTCAGGCATGTCCTGACCAGTGTGTGTGTCCTGCCGTGATGGAAGGTTCAAAGCGACTGTGATGGTGTCTCCACGAATGCATAGCGAGCGCGCTACCTGCGCGACCGCCTTCGGCCCCCGGGGCCGGCCAGCGGCATGGGGTACCGGCCCATGGCGGTGAGCACCCGCTCCGGCGGCATTGGCGGCCTGCACGACCACGCCATGGGCGACGCCCGGTGGCGCCGTGGGGCCGCGCTGGTCATCGCCATGGCGCTGCTCGGTGCGTGGCTGGTGGTCGAAACCGTGGCGCACGTGCGTGCCTCGGGCCGGGGGGAAGAGCGCAGCCGCCAGCTGGCGCACACGGCCGATTCGCTGCTCAACCAGAGCATGGGCAGCCCGATCCTCGGTGCCGTGACGCTGCTGGGGCTCAGCGAGCCCGCGCTGAAAGAGGTGGCGACCGGCGAGCTGCCCCCCGATGCGCCCGAGGCGCTCGCCCGCCTGGCCGTGGTGCGCGGCCGGTTCCTCATGAGCGGCGTGTACGTGCTGTCGCGCGATGGCACCGTGGTGGCGCACGAGACGCCGGGCGCGCCGTCCACCGGCATCAACCTGGCCTACCGGCCGTATTTCAAACAGGCCATCCGGGGCGGCGTGAACGTGTACCCGGCCCTGGGCAGCAACACGCAGGAGCGCGGCCTGTACTACGCCGCGCCGCTGTACGAGGGCGATTCGCCGGCCAGCGCCATCATCGGCGTGGTGATGGTCAAGGTGTCGTTCGACGCGTTCGATGCGCAGATGGCCCGCTCGGGCTACCCCATGCTGCTGATGTCGCCCAAGGGCGTGGCCTTTTCGGCCACCCGGCCTGAATGGCGCTACGCCATGGCGCCGCCGCTCACCCAGGCACGCATCGATGCCGTGCGCGACCAGCGGCAGTTCGGCAAGGTCTTCGACAACGGCGTGGCGTCGGCGCTGCCGTTTCGGCTCGATGCGCGCGAGGTGGTGGTGAACGGGACGACCTACGCGCTCGAAAAGCACCCCCTCGACTGGAAGGACCCCGACGGCACCTGGCAGCTTGTCGCGCTGGACGATTTGAGCGCGCTGCTGCCCCCGTCGCGGCGCTGGCTGATCGGCGGCGGTACGTTCGCCCTGCTGCTGTTCATGGGCGGGATGATGCTGGAGATGCTGCGCCACCGCGCCCGCATGACGTCCGCGATGGAGCGGTTCCAGGTGCTGGGCGCGGCGCTGCAGACCAGCCCGGTGGCGGTGGTCATCACCGACGCGCAGGGGCGCATCGAGTGGGTCAACACCGAGTACGAGCGCAACAGCGGCCGCACGCTGCAGGAGGTGCGTGGCCGCAAGCCCTCGGTCATCTCCAGCGGCCAGACGCCACCCGAGACCTACCAGCAACTGTGGGCGCGGCTGCTGTCGGGCCAGTCCTGGCGCGGCGAATTCATCAACCGCCGGGCGGACGGCACCCTGTTCCATGAAGAGGCGACGCTCTCGCCTGTGTTCGACCAGCGGGGCCGGCGCATCGCCATCGTCGGGCTGCACGAGGACGTCACCGACCGCATCACCGCCCACCACGAACTGCAGCGGCGCGAGCGCCTGCTCAACGACCTGCTGGCCCAGCAGACCGCCATCTTCGACAACGCGCCGCCCATCCTGCTGGTGTGCGACGGCGTGTTCCGCCAGTTCAACCCGGCATTCGCCGAGTTGATGAAAGGCTCGGCCACCGAGTTGCTCGGCCACTCCGTGTCGCGGATGTTCGGCGGCGCGCAGGGCCATGGCGTGTTTCTGGAGCGCACCGGCGCCCGGCTGGCGGCGGGCGAGGCGGTCCGGGAGGTCTGTACGCTGCACCGACTGGACGGCACGACGTTCGAGGCCCGCGTGTCCGGCCGCGGCCTGGAGATGGACGGCTTCAGCGATTCGTGCCTGTGGGTGATCGAGGACGTGAGCGAGGCGCGCGCGGCCGAGGAAGCCATGCGCGAGATCAACGACCGCCTGGCGCTGGCGCAGGAGGCCGGCAAGGTGGGCGTGTTCGACCTGGACCTGGCCTCGGACCGGCTGGTGTGGAGCGACAAGCTCGAATCCCTGTACGGCGTGCCGCCGCAGCCGCAAGGGCGCAGCCTGCAGGACTGGCTCGACCGCCTGCACCCCGAGGACCGGGCCCGCGCCCAGGCGCGCATCGACAGCGCCCTGGCTGGCAGCGACGGCCAGTTGCAGGACTCCTGGCGCGTGGTGCGGCACGATGGCGAGGTGCGCTGGTTCCTGTGCGCGGCGCGCATCATCCGCGATGACGAAGGCCGCGCGCGGCGACTGATCGGCGTGCAGGTGGACGTGAACGACCAGAAGCTGCTGGAGGCGCAGGTGGCCGAGCAGCTGGTGTTCCAGCAGGCGCTCATCGACGCGATTCCCGTGCCGCTGTTCTACAAGGACGCGGAGGGGCGCTACGTGGGTTTCAACCGCGCCTACGAGCGCGCCTTCGGCGTGCGGCGCGACGACCTCATCGGCCGCACCGTGCTGGACCTGCATTACCTGTCCGAGGCCGAGCGCGCCGCCTTCGACTCCGATGCGCAGTTCGCGCTGAGCGGCGCGCAGTCGGTGCACAAGGAGGTGGACCTGCCCTATGCCGACGGCGAGATCCACCACACGCTGTTCTGGCTGCATGGGTTCCAGAGGCCCGATGGCACGCCGGGCGGCGTGATCGGCACCTTCGTGGACATCACCGACCGCCAGCGGGCCGAGCGCGAGCTGCGCCGCGCCAAGGAGATGGCGGAGGAGACCACCGCGCTCAAATCCAACTTCCTGGCCAACATGAGCCACGAGATCCGCACGCCGATGAACGCCATCATCGGCATGTCGCACCTGGCGCTCAAATCGGGCCTCACGCCGCGCCAGAGCGACTACGTCTCCAAGATCCAGCAGGCTGGCCAACACCTGCTGGGCGTGATCAACGACATCCTGGATTTCTCCAAGATCGAGGCCGGCAAGCTCATCGTCGAAAAGCAGCCCTTCGTGCTCGACCGCATGCTGGAGGGCGTGGCCGACGTGGTGGGCTACAAGGCGGGCGTGAAGGGGCTGGAGCTGGTGCTTGATGCCGCCGCCGACGTGCCCGCGCACCTGGTGGGCGATGCGTTGCGGCTGGGGCAGATCCTCATCAACTTCGCCAACAACGCCATCAAGTTCACCGAGCGCGGCGAGATCCACATCCTGGTGCGCGTGCTCGAGCGCGCGGGCCAGCGCGTGCTGCTGCGCTTTGAGGTGCGCGACACCGGCATCGGCATGACCCCCGAGCAGATGGGGCGGCTGTTCCAGAGCTTCCAGCAGGCCGATGCGTCCACCACGCGGCGCTACGGCGGCACCGGCCTGGGCCTGGCCATCTGCAAGAACCTGGCCGAACTCATGGGCGGCGAGGTGGGTGCCGAGAGCGAGCCCGGCAAGGGCTCGGCCTTCTGGGTGACGCTGCCGCTCGATTGCGGCATGACCGCTCCCGCGCTGCGGCCGCCGCCCGGCGTGCGCGGGCGCCGCGTGCTGGTGGTGGACGACAACCAGACGGCGGCCACCGTGCTGTCCGACATGCTGCAGGCCATGGGCTTTGAGACGACCGAGGTGGAGTCCGGCCTGCAGGCGCTGGCTGCGCTGCGCCAGGGCATCGACGAGCGGCACCCCTACGGCCTACTGCTGATCGACTGGCACATGCCGGGCATGGACGGCATCGAGCTGGCCCGCCGCATCCGCGAGATCGGCCTGGACCGCGTGCCGCAGATGCTCATGGTCACCGCCTACGGGCGCGAAGAGGTCATGCTCGCCGCCCGCGCGCAGGGCATCGAGACCGTGCTGGTCAAGCCGGTGAGCGCCTCGGTGCTGTACGACACGCTCATGCAGCCGCTGGAGCACGGCTGGATGCCCACGCAGGCCCACCTGGCCCAGCCCGGCGGCGATCAGCCGCCGCTGGCCGTGCGCGGCGCCACCGTGCTGCTGGTGGAGGATAACGAGCTCAACCAGCTCGTGGCCCTGGAGCTGCTGCGCGATGCCGGATTCGTGGTGGACGTGGCCGCGCACGGGCAGGCCGCGCTCGAATGCATCGAGCGCCAGGACTACGACGCCGTGCTCATGGACATGCAGATGCCGGTGATGGACGGCGAGACCGCCACGCGCGCGTTGCGCGCGGACCCGCGCCACTCCAACCTGCCGATCATCGCCATGACCGCCAACGCCGCGCGCCAGGACATCGAGCGCACCCGGGCGGCCGGCATGAACGATCACCTGGCCAAGCCGGTGCTGGAGGAAAGGCTGTGGGCCACCCTGTCGCGGTGGTTGGTGCCGGGGGGGCACGAGGTGCCTTCGGCGTCTGCGGCCCCGGCGCCTGAAACGGCATTCACATCACCGAGTGCAGAGGCCGACGACCACCATGCTCTGCCGGCCCTCGTCAAAGGGGCCGCCGAGGTGAGTGCGGATGCTTTCTTCGATCAAAAGGCCTTGGAGGAACTGCGCCGTGTTTTCACCACTGACCGCTTCGACGCGCTGGTCACCCGATTCATTCTCGACTGCGAGCAGCGCATGGACCGCATCCATGACGCCCGCCGCGCCGAGGCCTGGGACCGCCTGCGGCAGGAAGTCCATGAGTTGGGGGGCACCGTTGGGAGTTTTGGGTTGCAACGGTTGAGTGGGATTACCCGGGCGCTGGAGATGGCCGCGGATGCCAAGGATGGGATACAGGTGGATGCGCTTATTCGATGGTCCGAGGAAGCGATGGCTCTTGGGCTCCAGGAGTTGAAAATGGCCTTGAGTTGCGTGTGAACCCCCATCGCATCGCCATTGACACCATTCCATAAGGGTTTAAAGGCTAGGCTGTTCGCGTTCGAACAATCCATTGGCTCAGCGCTTTCTGAGGAAAATCTCCATCACATAGGCCACCGCTCAGTGCGTGTGCTGACGCAAGACGTGCTCCGCTTGCTTGAACCCCTTCTCGGCCGCGCGCTTAAGCAACTCAATCGCTTTCTCCGTGATGTTGCCGCCCTTGAACTCGCGCAGGGCATATGTGTAAAGCGCCTCAGGATGCTCTTGCTCAAATGCACGTTGGTACCACTGCTCGGCCATCTGCTTATCATCCGCATAGCCATACTGCCCTGTTTCCAGATACCACGCCAACTGATGTTGCGCTTCGCCCCAACCGTTTTCCGCGGCGCGCTCCAGCCAGTAATTGGCACGTCGGACGTCACAAGGAAAGACATTGCCGTATCGAAGGGCCTGTCCTAATTCCCATTGAGCCTCGGCATTGTCGGACTCAGCGATCCGTTGCATTTCCTGCATCCAATGCTCGCTTTGAACCGCGCTCGCAAGAACGCCTTCGCCATCGCGATACCAAAGCGCCATGAAATAGCACGCAACGGGATCTCCCTCCGTTGCACATTGCTCCATCAGTCGAAGTGCCTCTTCACTACGATTTTCGTCAGAGGCCTGCAGTGCCGCCATGAATTGACTCGATCTAAGCATCACTCGGCGAGCACCAGGACGCTCCTGAACAATGGATCGGCACTAATTTCGCGGTCCTTATAAAATTCGATACAGCCATTATCCAAGATCAGCAATTAAATGCCTTGCCGCGTTCAATGCATTAATAAAATCCTCCAAGGGAAAAACAAAGTTTGCATCGCCAGGTGAAAATCTAGAAGGAATTTGTATTTCACAATTTTCCAGGCCTTTATCTTTATTAATTTGAGCAACAGGAACCCCTTGATATCTGATCTCAACAGACATACTCTCATAATCAAGATCACTGAATGAGAAGATTTCAAAATCTGACGAAATTTTTTCAGTCATTGC
>NZ_BAAJYT010000125.1:0-10422 GCF_057541515.1 Acidovorax sp. KNOB132 | reverse complement strand
GGGGGGCATCGTCCGCCAACCCACCGGGCACGATCCAGTCGAGCACCAGTGCACTGGCGCCGGGCGCGTGCGCAGGCGGCCCGGCCCAGCACGATTCGCAGTCGGCGTTGATGAAGCGTTCGTACAGCGCCACGGGCTGCGCCACGCCGTCGCTGGAACAGGACGCCTGGGCCTGGGCCAGCAGCGGGGCGCCGCCGAAGGTGGCCAGCAAGGCCAGGGCGGTCAGGGAGTGAAGGGGTGGGCGCATGGGCAGCGGAGCAGCGGCAGTGGTGTTGCGCGCCATGTTCCCACAGATGCGCACGGCTTGGGAGCCGCCCGTGCATGTGGGGCCCCGTCCCCGAACCGGGGTGGGGCGGGAGGCTGGGTGTGCGGCCTACTCGGGCTTGACGTTGGCGCGGCGCACCACGTCGCCGTAGGCCACCAGGCGCTCGGCCATCATCTTCTCGAAGCCGGCCGGTGCCATGTCCTCCGGCGCGATCACGCCGCGGCCGCGCAGGTTTTCCAGCATGGAGGGTTCCGTGGCTGCCGTGCGGATGGCCTTGTGCAGCGTGGCCACGATGGCGGGCGGCGTGTTGGCGGGCGCGGCGATGCCGGTCCACGACGTCTGGTTGAGCGGGGCCTGGCCCAGTTCGGCGAAGGTGGGCACGTCGGGCAGTTGCGGCAGGCGCTGGGGCGACGCCACGGCTAGCGCGCGCAGCTTGCCGGCCTGGATGTGCGGCAGGAAGATGACCAGGTTGTCGAGCGTGAACTGCACCTCGTTGGCCAGCACGGCGGTGATGAGCGGAGAGCCGCCGCGGTAGGGCACGTGCACGGCCTGTGTGCCGATGGCCAGCTGCATCATTTCGACATTGAGCTGTCCCATGCTGCCGGCGCCGGCGCTGCAGAAGTTGAGCTGGCCCGGGCGCTGCTTGGCGTAGGCCACGAACTCGGCGAAGGTCTTCACCGGCAGGCTGGGGTGCACGACGAGCACGTTGGGCTGGCGGCCCAGGATGGCGATGTTGTCGAAGTCCTTGATGGGGTCGTAGCCCAGGTTGGGCTGCACGAGCGGATTGGCCAGGTGGCTGCTTTGCGAAGAGACCACGAGCGTGTAGCCGTCGGCCTTGGAACGGGCCACGAACTGCGCGCCGATCGATCCGCCCGCGCCGGGCTTGTTGTCGATGACCATGGGCACGTCCAGGATGCGGCCGAGCGGCTCGGCGTATTGCCGCGCCATCACGTCCACCGAGCCGCCGGGCGGGAAGGGCACGACGAGCGTGATCGGGCGCGCGGGGTAGGTCTCTGCCGCGTGGCTGGCCACGGCGGGCAGGCCGGCCAGGCCCAGCCCGAGGCTGGAAGCCAGGATCTGGCGGCGGGTCAGGTGGCAGGCGTCAGGCGAGGAAGGGGCGCTGCGAACAGGCATGGCAGGGGCAATGGCAAATGAAAAGACAAAGGTGAAAACAGGGCGCGGCCTGGCCCGCCGTCAGCCCAGCGCGAGCAGGGTGAGGGCCAGCGCCTGGGCCCGTGGCACGAAGGTGGTCAGGTCGCAGAACTCGCGCTCGCTGTGGGCGTATCCGCCCACCGGGCCCAGCGCGCACAGCGAGGGAATGCCCATCGACGAGGTGATGCCGCTGTCGGCGGCCCCGCCGGTGAATTCGCCCTCGACCGCGAAGCCAACCTGCGCCGCGCTGCGCTGGTAGGCGGCCAGCAGGTCGGCCGGGGTTTTGGCCATGGGCAGCGTGCCCGTCTGCTCCACGATGCGGCCACTGGTGCGGGGCAGCGATTCTTCTTCGATCACCGCGCGGATGCGGGCCAGCACGGCTTCGAGGTCGTTCTCGGCCGTGTAGCGCAGGTCCAGATGGGCCCGCGCCAGCGGCGCGACGACGTTGGAGGCCATGCCGCCCTGGATGAAGCCGACGTTGAGCGTCACGCCCGGCTCGCAGCCGTTGAGCGCGTGCAGGGCCACCGTCTTGCGCGCCAGGGCCTCGATGGCGCTGGCCCCCTGCGCGGGGTTGATGCCCGCATGCGCGGCCACGCCCTGCACCTCGAAATCGATGCGGTACGAGCCCTTGCGCTCGACCACCACGTTGCCCGTGATGCGGCCGGGCTCGGCGTTGAGTACGGCGCGCGCGCCCTGGGAAATTTCGCGGATCACCGTTCGGCAGGCGGGCGAGCCCACTTCTTCGTCGCACGAGAAGAACAGGTGCACGGGCGAGGCGTTGCCGCCGAACCGGGCCAGCGCCTCGGCCACGAAGACGTTCATGACCAGGCCGGATTTCATGTCCGCCACGCCGGGCCCGAAGGCCTTGCCGGCTTCCACCCGCCAGGGGCGCTCGGCGGCCGTGCCCAGGGGGAACACCGTGTCCATATGGCCCATGAGCTGCAGGTGGCCTGCGGCCGCTGGATCGCTGCCCGGAATGCGGGCCAGCAGGCATTCGCCCCAGCCCGGCTGCGGCAGGGTCTGCACGGCGATGCCAGCCGCTTCCAGCCGCCCGCGCAGCAGGGCCGCGACCTGCTGCACACCTGCCACATGGCCGCTGCCGCTGTCGGTGTCCACCACCTGCCGCAGCAGATCGAACATGGCACTTTCCTGCGAGGCCAGCCAGGCCAGCAGGGGTTGCGCAGCCGGCGGCAGGGCCTGGCCGGTGGCAGGGGAGTCGGCTTCGATGGTGGTGGTCATGGGCATCGCGAGTGAAATGAATATTTCAATAATCATATATTCATGAAACAGTCATTGCAATGTGCTCGCGGTGCTTCGCCATGCGGGGCTGCGCTGGATTACGCTCACCCATCCCCGTCGATTTCTCCACCCCTGCCATGCTCCTGACCGAACGGCTCGTCCTCCACGCCCCCACCCTGACGGCCAGCGAACGTGCGCTGGCGGACGACCTGCAGCGCCACTATCCCGACGGATTGCTCGACTCGGCCAGCGCCATGGCCGCGCGCGCGGGCACCAGCGCCTCCACCGTGGTGCGGCTGTTCGCCAAGCTGGGCTATGCCAGCCTGGCCGAGGTGCGCCGCGAAGCCCGCAGCGAGGTGACCGTGCTGCTGCAGACGCCCGCCCAGCGCACGCGCGCCACCATCGGCAGCGACCGCACCCTGGCCGAGTGCGTGGACGATGCGCTGCTGCACGACCAGCACAACCTCACCGCCACCCGGCAGGGGCTGGACATGGGCGTGTTCGGGGCGGTGGTGCAGGCCATCAGCGGCTGCCAGGGGCGCGTCTTCGTGATGGCCGAGAAAAACAGCGTGCCGGTGTCCTCCTACCTCACCACCCACCTGAACATGTGCCGGCCGCAGGTGCTGGAACTGGGCGCGGGCGCGCCCTTCGCGGTGGACCGGCTGCTGTGGACCGAGCCGCAGGACATGCTGCTGGTGTTCACCATCCGCCGCTATTCCAACGGCGCGCTGCTGGCCGCGCAGCATTTCCGGCAGCAGGGATGCACCGTGGTGGCGATCACCGACAGCGCGGCGGCGCCCATCGTGGCCTGCGCCCACCACAGCCTGCTGGTGGGCACGGCGAACGCGTCCCCGTTCGACTCCTACACCGCCGCGTTCTTCCTGTGCAACGCGCTGGTGTCCGCCGTGGCGCAGCAGCGGCATGGCGAAGTGGCGCAGACCCTGCAGCGCCGCGACGCGCTGTGGAAGAACTTCGAGGCCGATGCGGTGGACGGCCTGCGCCGCATGCCCCCGCTGCCGGCCCGCCCGCGCAGTGGGGGGTAGCGCCGAGCAGCCCCACGGCGGAGGGCGGCCGGTGGAGGTTCCTACAATGGCACCATGCTCCCACACGACCTGTTTTCCGGCGCGCCAGCGCCTTTCGGTGCTGGCGACGCCGGCCCCGCGCCCCAGTCCGATGCCGCCTCGCCCCTGCTGCAGAACCTGAACGACGAGCAACTGGCCGCGGTCACGCTGCCGGCCGGGCACGCCCTGATCCTTGCGGGCGCGGGCTCGGGCAAGACCCGGGTGCTCACCACCCGCATCGCCTGGCTGCTGCAAAACGGCTACGCCACGCCCGGCGGCATCCTGGCCGTCACCTTCACCAACAAGGCCGCCAAGGAGATGGTCCTGCGCCTGTCGGCCATGCTGCCGGTGAACGTGCGCGGCATGTGGATCGGCACCTTCCACGGGCTGTGCAACCGCCTGCTGCGGGCGCACTACAAGCTGGCCGGCCTGCCTCAGGCCTTCCAGATCCTGGACACGCAGGACCAGCTTTCGGCCGTCAAGCGGCTGTGCAAGCAGTTCAACATCGACGAGGAGCGCTTTCCCCCGAAGCAGGTGCAGTACTTCATCAGCGGCTGCAAGGAAGAGGGCCTGCGCCCGGGCGACGTGGACGCACGCGATGCCGATGCCCGCAAGAAGGTCGAGCTGTACCAGCTGTACGAAGAGCAGTGCCAGCGCGAAGGCGTGGTCGATTTCGGCGAACTGATGCTGCGCAGCTACGAACTGCTGCGCGACAACGACCCGGTGCGCGCGCATTACCAGCGGCGCTTCCAGCACATCCTGGTGGATGAGTTCCAGGACACCAACAAGCTGCAGTACGCCTGGCTCAAGCAGCTCGCGGGCGACGTGGCGGACGGCCAGTTCCAGGCGCGCGGCAGCGTGATCGCCGTGGGCGACGACGACCAGAGCATCTATGCCTTTCGCGGTGCGCGCGTGGGCAACATGGCCGACTTCGTGCGCGAGTTCGACGTGCAGCGCCAGATCAAGCTGGAGCAGAACTACCGCAGCTACAGCAACATCCTCGATTCGGCCAACGCCCTCATCAGCCACAACAGCAAGCGCCTGGGCAAGAACCTGCGCACCACGCAGGGCCCTGGCGAGCCGGTGCGTGTGTTCGAGGCCACCACCGACCTGGCCGAGGCGCAGTGGATGGTGGAGGAGATCCGCCAGCTCGTGCGCAGCGACGGTTTCGAACGCAAGGAAGTGGCCGTGCTGTACCGCAGCAATGCACAGAGCCGGGTGATCGAGTCGGCCCTGTTCAATGCAGCGGTGCCTTACCGCGTGTATGGCGGCCTGCGCTTCTTCGAGCGGGCCGAAATCAAGCACGCGCTGGCCTACCTGCGCGTGCTGGAGAACCCGCACGACGACACGAGCTTTCTGCGCGTGGTCAATTTCCCGCCGCGCGGCATCGGCGCGCGCACGGTCGAGGTGCTGCAGGACGCGGCGCGCAGCGCGGGCTGCTCGCTGCACGATGCCGTCACCGCGGTGCCGGGCAAGGCCGGCGCCAACCTGGGCAGCTTCGTCGCCCTGGTCGACGTGCTGCGCGAGCAGACGCAGGGCATGACCCTGCGCGGCATCATCGAGCAGATGCTGGAGTCGAGCGGCCTGCTGGAGCACTTCCGCTCTGAAAAGGAAGGCGCCGACCGCATCGAAAACCTGCAGGAGCTGGTGAACGCGGCCGAGAGCTTCGTCACGCAGGAAGGCTTCGGGCGCGACGCCATCGCGCTGCCGGTGGATGAGCACGGCACGCCGCTCACGCAAAGCCCGGCGAGCCAGGGCCTGGACCCGTCGCTGCCCACCACCGACGAGCCGCTGCCCGGCGGCGTGGCGGGCATCGTGGACACCGATACCGGCGAGACACTCTCGCCCCTGGCCGCCTTCCTGACCCATGCGGCGCTGGAGGCGGGCGACAACCAGGCGCAGGCCGGCCAGGATGCCGTGCAGCTCATGACCGTGCACGCCTCCAAGGGCCTGGAGTTCGACGCCGTGTTCATCGGCGGCATGGAAGAAGGCCTGTTCCCCCACGAGAACGCGATGAGCGACCGCGAAGGGCTGGAGGAAGAGCGCCGCCTGATGTACGTGGCCATCACCCGCGCGCGAAAGCGCCTGTACCTGAGCCATTCGCAGACCCGGCTGCTGCACGGCCAGACGCGCTACAACATCAAGAGCCGGTTCTTCGACGAACTGCCTGAAGCCGCGTTGAAATGGATCACGCCCAAGCAGCAGGGGTTCGGCACGTTTGCTCCTAATTCAGGAGCGGGCGGTGCATATGGATCTAGCGCGAGAGGCGGATTCGGGTCCAGGTCGGAATCGTTCGCCAGCCCGCCGGTTCCGGTGCAGAAGGCCGCTCCATCGCACGGGTTGCGCGTGGGGCTGGGCGTGTTCCACACCAAGTTCGGCGAGGGCAAGGTGCTGGCGCTGGAGGGCACCGGCGACGATGCGCGCGCACAGGTGAACTTTCCCCGGCATGGCACCAAATGGCTGGCGCTGTCGGTGGCCAAGCTGACCGTGGTGGATTGATTGGACACCGCGGGGCGGGGTGGCATGCGCCGCCCCGCGGCGTGCCTCAATTTCGGGACGGAAAGGTCCCTGCGAGCGCGATGATGAAGTTGAGGGAGAGATAGGGCTGCATGTTGTCGTGCGGCAGGCTGCTCCCGGCCAGCCCCGTCGTGACGCCGGCCAGGTTGCCGTCGGGGGCTTGGTTGGTGTACTGGTTATCGCGCCGGTCGGAAGCGGCCAGGTAGCGGCCGTTGGGCGCTGCCGAGTTGCCCGCGCCGCTGCTCACCGCCACGGACGTGGTGTGGTTGTGCATCGGCATGTTGTTGATGTTGAGCGTGACGCTTTCCTGTCCAGCCATCTGCCCCAGCACGTAATTGCTTCCGCCGGGCGACATTCCCATGCCCAGCGGTACACGGCCGCGCAGATCGGGCAGCGCGAAGGTGGTCTGGCCATTGCCTCCGTAGGTGGTGCCCAGCAACGAGAACAAGGCGGCATTACTGGAAATCGCCATCAATTGGCCCCAGCAAAAAGCCCAGTTTCGGGGCGCGTAGTTGCCTGCGAACACAGAGATTTCACCGATGAATGGGTCTGCAGCCATGATGTTCTTCCATTAAGTCACGAGATAAGGGGTGGTCCAGCCGCTGCAGCCGGGGGCTCCGAGCGGCGCGCCGGGGCCGCGCGTGGCCCATGCCATTTCGGTGCTCCCCCCCGTTGCGGGTGTGCCGGCGCGAAGCCAGTGGATGCCGTTGCGATCGCCGCTCGCCAAACCATGGGGCGGGTCTCCACGGGGGCCGTTTTCCGAAGGCGTTCGCAGGATGGTCAGTTGCTCGACCCCCGCGCCGTTGCTTTGCCACTGCGCGAAGCGCTGCCCGGCCTCGAAGCCGAGCAGGGCCGGGCCGCTCAGCTCCGCCAGCGAATCCGAGCCCGAAAGCGCGCAACGGGCGGCGATCGACCGGCAGGCGTCGGACCCGGCGTTCCAGGAGGCCACGCTGGTCCAGCCTATCGGCCGCGACCCGACGGCTTCCGCCGGCCCCCGCGAAAAGAGGGTGCCCACCACGGGGGTCTGGCTGTGCGGCTGCAATTGGCTCCACTGCCGCTGAAAGCGCAAGGCCTGCGCGCCGGAATACAGGGCCACCACGAAGTCTGCGCGGGCAGCATGCCAGGCCGAACGCAAGCCGGCGAACTCGTCGGAGCCGTCGGGCAGGCCGGAGATGTGCATTGCCGACACCGTGCCGCCTGCGGCCTCGAACGCGCGGCGAAATTCATGCGGAAAGTCGTAGCCGCTTTCCAGAAAGCCCATGCACAGCAACGCGCGTGTGCCCCAGCGCCGTGGCGCTTCCCGCCCCAGGACCGCGCAGGACTGCCACAGATCCAGCGAGTGGGCAATCAGCCACGGCGAACGGTCGGCCAGGCGCGTGGGCAGCTGGTCGGCCCCCGTGTCGCTGGCCAGAAAAGGGATCTGGTTCGCTTCCAGGAGCGGCACCAGGTCCCGGGCCGACTGCATCGGCAGCCATCCTGCCAGCGCGTCGACCGCGCCGGAGCCGACGGCGGCACGCGCCTGCCGCAACGCGGCCTGGGGACTGCGCCCGTAAGGCAGCGGCAGCCAACGCGGGGGGTGTTCCGAGGCCTCGGCGCCCACTTGCAGGCCGGCCAGGAATTCGGCGGAGAGGGTGGGGTAGCGTGACGATTCCGGCAGCAGCACGCCGACCGTCCGCGGGGTGCCATGTCGCGCCGGGCCCTGCCGGTCCGTCGGCGCTGCCAGGGCCGGCGCAGCGGCGCAGGCCATGGTCGCTGCCGTGGACACGGAGGCGCCCAGGAAGCCGCGTCGGCCGAGTCGCGCAGGAGAAGGGGGCGAAGAAGTCATTGCGTGGTCAACCGGCTTCAAGGGCTTCGGAAGGGGTTCCGCCGGCGTGCATGGAGGCCTTGCCTGCCGCCGCGCGCATGGCTTCCAGGGCGCGGTAGTGGGGATCGATCCATTGCATGGCCAGTTCGTGCAGGCGAGGCGAAGCCTGGCTGCGCTTGCGCTGCGCGTCGGGTGCGAACGGGTGGTTGGGGTGCTTCGCATGGACAGCGAAGGTGAGTTCGGCCTGCTCGGTGGCCGCAGCGTCGAGCGCCATGCCGAAATGCGGTGCGACCTCCGTGAGGATGGCCGATGGAAGCTGCCGGTAGTCGATCAGCAGCGTGCGCTCCGGCCGGAACTGCTGCACCATGGTTTCGTAGAGGGCGCCCAGGCTGCGGGCGCAATAGGCTTCGAGGCCCATCTGCAGCGCATCGTCGAACGCGATGCCAGCCAGGTTGACCCCCAGAGGCCCGCCGGGGATCAGGTAGGCCGCGCGCTGCTGCCACTGGGACACCAGCACTTCCAGCGGGTCCCGGTACAGGAAAAGCCACGGGGTGTCGGGCCAGGCTTGCGCGATCTGGTCCGCATAGCCTGTGGCCCAGCAATCGCATTTGATGACAAGGTGGCTGCGCCTTGCCCCGTGGTCCGGCCGCAGCGGTTGCGACCACGCACTGGCCACCGCCCTGGCCGCGGGAACCGCCAGTGCCCGATCCATGCCGGGCAGCCGGGCGTTCGCGCGCATCAGATCGTCCAGCAGCGGAGGCTCCGAGAGGGTGACGTGGCTGTCCAGCGCCGCGAAGGCCTGCGTCACGAGCGTCGAGCCGCAGCGCGACACATGAAAGACGATGCCCGATGGCGCCAGGCCCGGCGAGGCCTGCGCCCAGTCGAGCAGATCGGACAGCGGCGTCTGCCGGCGAAACCCCTGGTGGAAGGGGCGATGCATCGCATCCTGCACCCCGTCCGAGAAGAACGGTGCGCGCGTGACCTCGGGCGGCGCGCGCATCCAGTCCACCAGCGTCTCGCCGCCAGCCCCGGAATAGATGCGGATGGGCGACCAGCCCTCGAAATTCAGACGACCCATTGCTGCATCCATGCCTGCCGCCCGGAGGCCATGGCGGACAGGACTTCCGCCTCGGTGAAGGCCCATCCGCGGGCCTGGCCCATTTCCATGCAGGCCTGCGCGAATGCCTCCCGCGAGTGGATGCCCAGCAGGCGGTCCTGCAGCGCCGGTTCGTCGAAGACTTGGTCCCGAAACCGCGCGAACCGCCACTGCGGGTCCTGTTCGGGCGGGTAGGGTCGCCCGGTATCGCCCGCGGCGATGGCCTGGCGCAGGCGGGGCGTCGCCTCGCAATCCACCACCAGGTGCAGCCGCTCGACCGTGCCCCGGTTGCAAACGCGGTGCGGCAGGGAGAAATCGGCATACCACCACTCGCCCGTGCGCATGGGCACCCGCTGGCCATCCACATGGAAAAAGACTTCGTCATGCGTCTGCAGCGGCAGGTGCAGGCGCACCTCGCCATTCCGCAGGCCCACGCCAGCATCGGCGTGTTCCAGGATGGCGCCACCGGGCGCGAGACGCAGCACGCGCACCGACTTGAGCGGTGCCCCTTCCGTGATGCCGGCCACCAGGGTCCGAATGGCGGGGCATTGCGCCATCGTGGCTTCGTCCTGGAAGAAGTCCGCGGCGAACTCGCCTGGCGCGGCAGGCAGCGGCGAGCGGGACGTGCTGCGCAGGGCCGCCACGTGCCAGCCGCCGTTGTGCTTCGCCAGGTTGAAATGCGGGCCCCAGAGGCCGTCCGGCAACGCATGGACCTCTTGCAGCGCCGCAGCCACTTCGGCCATGCCGTGCGCCAGCCGCCGCATGGGCGGGAAGTCGTTGGGCGCAAGGGATGCCACGGTGGGCTGGGCGGTCATGGGGCGATACGGGCCGTGGGTGAAGCCAGCGCCGTTACTGGGCGCAGATCGCGTAGGCCGTGCAGCTTTGCAGGTCCGAGCGATAGGAATTCAGGGCGCGGATCGTCCAACCGAAGGTGCCCGCATTGCCGCCGCAATTGGCCACCGGGCGGCTCTCGCCCAGATAGACGCCGATGTCTTCGGGCGATGTCTGTCCGGTGCTGGCGGAATGGCCGCCGCCCAGCACCTTCTCGCCCGCATTGCAGCAAGAGGTGACGGCGCAGGCCTGTGCATTCACCGGTTGCAGCGTGATCTCGCGCACGGTGACTCCCGTGCTCACCGAGCCTGCCGCGCCGGTCGGGCCCGCAGGGCCGGTGCCACCAGTGGAGCCTGTGGCGCCCGTTGCGCCTGCCGATCCCGTGGGGCCCGTGGGCCCGGCCACTCCCGCGCTGCCCGTGGGACCGAGGGCCCCCGTCGCTCCGGTGGTGCCCGTG
>NZ_BAAJYT010000124.1:0-10547 GCF_057541515.1 Acidovorax sp. KNOB132 | reverse complement strand
GGGCGCGGCAGGGCGCTGGACTGGTGCCGGTGCCGGGCGGCGTGCCGGAGCGGGCGGGGCGCTGTTGTCGTAGCCGCCGTCGTTGCCACCTCCGCCATAGCCGCTGTCTTCGTAGCCGCCACCGCCGCCCTGGCCGCCGCCCATGCCCTGGCGGCTGCCCAGCATCTGCATGGTGTCGGCGCGGATTTCGGTGGTGAATTTTTCCTGGCCGGCCTGGTCGGTCCACTTGCGGGTGCGCAGGCTGCCTTCCACATAGACCTGCGAGCCCTTGCGCAGGTACTGGCCGACGATTTCGGCCAGGCGGCCGTTGAACACCACGCGGTGCCACTCGGTGGCTTCCTTGTTCTCGCCGGTGTTCTTGTCGCGCCAGCGGTCGGTGGTGGCGATGGTGACGTTGGCGACCTGGTCGCCGCTGGGGAAGGTGCGCATTTCGGGATCGCGCCCGAGATTGCCCACGATGATGACTTTGTTGACGGATGCCATGGTGTAAGGGCCTGTAGAGAATGGTGGAGAGAAGGCACTACGGCCTGCGCGGCCTGCCAGGGGCCGCGGGGAGCCGTCGATTGTGCCCGATTCGCCCCGTTCGCGGACTGGCCGTGCGGCAAGCCCGTGCCACAATCAAAACGCCTTGTTCCACCGCCTGCCCTGGCCATTTCCCATGCATCGCGAACCCGACTTTCTTCACAACCTGCGGCAGGAGTTCGCGGACGGCTGGCGGTGGGTGGAGCGCGCGATCGTGCTGGCCTACGCCGCGGCGGCCGGGCTTTTCGTGGTGGCGTTCACGGTCCTGGGGGAATGGGCGTTCGCACGCTTCGAGCAGGTGCTGCACTGGCAGGGCGGCTGGGCCGTGCTGCTGTGGACCCCGGCGCTCACGGCCGCCATCGTGTGGGCCACGCGCCGCTTCGTCCCCGGGGCGGCAGGCTCGGGCATTCCGCAGGTGATGGCGGCGCTGGAGCCGGGCCTGCCGCCCGGCCAGCGCGGCTACTTCGTCTCGCTGCGCATGTCGCTGGGCAAGGTGCTGCTGGGCAGCGCGGGCTTTCTGGCCGGGCTTTCCATGGGCCGCGAGGGCCCGTCGGTGCAGGTCGCGGCGGGCGTGATGCAGCACGCGCAGCGCTGGCTCGGGCCGCGTTCGGGCATCACCAGCCATGCGCTGCTGGTGGCGGGCGGGGCCGCCGGCATCGCCGCGGCGTTCAATGCGCCGCTGGCGGGCGTGGTGTTCGCGATCGAGGAGCTGTCGCGCAAGCTCGAATCGCGCAGCAGCGGGCTGATCATCGCGGCCATCGTGCTGGCCGGGCTGATGGGTGTGTCGTTCTTCGGCAACCTGACGTATTTCGGGGTGATTCGCGTGCCCCGCCTGGGCTGGGACGCGTTGCTGCCCGGCCTGGGCGTGGCCCTGGTGTGCGGCGTGCTGGGCGGCCTGTTCGCCAAGCTCATCACCACTTCGCTCACCGGTGCGCCGGGCCGGCTCAACCAGTGGCGCGCCCGGTTCCCGGTGCGCTTCGCGGCGGCGGGCGGGCTGGCGGTGGCGGTGATCGGCCTGGCCACGGGCGGCGCCACGTTCGGCGCCGGCTCCGAGGCGGTCAAGCACATGCTGGCGGGGCAGGCCGATGTCCCGGCGTTCTATGTCACGCTGAAATTCATCGCCACCTGGCTCACGGCCTGGTGCGGCGTGCCCGGCGGCTTCTTCGCGCCGGCGCTGTCGATCGGCGCGGGGGTGGGGCACAACATCTCGCTGCTGACCGGCGCGGACATCGCCCCGGCCCTGATCGCCATGGGCATGGCGGCCTTCCTGGCGGCGGTCACGCAGGCGCCGCTCACGGCCTTCATCATCGTGATGGAGATGGTGGACGGCCATGCCATGGTGCTGAGCCTGATGGCCTCGGCCATGCTGGCCAGCCTGGTGTCGCGCATGCTGGTGCGCCCGCTGTACGAAACGCTGGCGGAACACCTGCTGCACAAGGTGGGCGCGGGGCCGGCGGCACCGGCGGACGCATCGCCCCGCTGACATCCACGCTCGCGCGCCTGGTGCCGCAGCACATCCGTTACCCTCGGCGCATGCGTGCCTCCCTCTGCCTTGCACTGTTGTCCGCCGCCTTGCTGCTGGCCGGCTGCGGCACCACGCCGCAGCCGCGTTCGCCGCGCACCAGCGTGACGTATTCGCAGCTGTCGCCCGACCAGTCGAGCGACATCGCCATCCATGCGCTGGGGCTGGTGGGCACGCCGTACCGCTATGGCGGCAACACGCCCGAAGGCGGATTCGACTGCAGCGGCCTCATCGGCTATGTGTACAAGAGCCGCGCGGGCATCGCCCCGCCGCGCACCGTGGCGCAGCTGAGCGACTTCGGGCTGCCGGTGGACAGCGGCGACCTGCGCACGGGCGACCTGGTGGTGTTCGGCGCGGGGCGGCCGACGCATGCGGGCATCTACGTGGGCGAGGGCCGCTTCGTGCACGCGCCCTCCACCGGCGGCGAGGTGCGGATGGACCGGCTCGATTCGCGCTACTGGTCACGGCAGAAAACCGCCTTCCGCCGGCCCTGAGCGGGGCCGAGGGGCAGCGGCGGGCGGCGCGCGACAATCGCCGCCATGACGACCCCAGCCACCCCCCACGTGCACCGCACCGCCACCCCGCTCTCCACCCACGACACGACCCGCATCGACGACACGCGCATCAAGGCCGTGCGCCCGCTGATCACGCCTGCGCTGCTGCAGGAATGGCTGCCCACGCCGCCCGGCGCGCTGCAGCTGGTCGAGACCAGCCGCGCGGCGATCTCGCGCGTGCTGCACGGCCAGGACGACCGGCTCGTCGTGGTGGTGGGACCCTGCTCGATCCACGACCACGGGCAGGCCATGGAATACGCCCGCCAGCTCAAAACGCAGGCCGATGCGCTGTCGCAGGACCTGCTGGTCGTGATGCGCGTGTATTTCGAGAAGCCCCGCACCACCGTCGGCTGGAAGGGCTACATCAACGACCCGCACCTGGACGGCAGCTTCGCCATCAACGAGGGGCTGGAGATGGCCCGCGCGCTGCTCCTGGACATCCTGGCGCTGGGCCTGCCGGTGGGCACCGAATTCCTCGACCTGCTCAGCCCGCAGTTCATTAGCGACCTGGTGAGCTGGGGCGCGATCGGGGCGCGCACCACCGAAAGCCAGAGCCACCGCCAGCTGGCCAGCGGCCTGTCGTGTCCGGTGGGCTTCAAGAACGGCACCGACGGCGGCGTGAAGGTGGCCAGCGACGCCATCCTGGCGGCCCAGGCGCCGCATGCCTTCATGGGCATGACCAAGATGGGCCAGTCCGCCATCTTCGAGACGCGCGGCAACAACGACTGCCACGTGATCCTGCGCGGCGGCAAGCAGCCCAACTACGCGGCGCCGTCCGTGGACGCCGCCTGCCAGCTGCTGCAGGCGGCGGGGCTGCGCGCGCAGGTAATGGTCGACGTCTCGCACGCCAACAGCAGCAAGCAGCACAGCCGCCAGATCGACGTGGCGGCCGATGTTGCCGGACAGGTGGCCGGCGGCGACCGCCGCATCGTGGGCCTGATGATCGAGAGCCACCTGCAGGAAGGCCGGCAGGACATCGTCGCTGGCCAGCCCCTGGCGCAGGGCGTATCGGTGACCGACGCCTGCATCAGCATGGCGCAGACAGTGCCGGTGCTACAGGCCCTGGCCCAGGCGGTGCGCGACCGGCGGCAGGCCCGATAGGCCAGGAAGCAACACCGGCCGGCGCAGCGCCGGTGTAGCATTCACCGTTACTTTTTGTAGTCATTTGCCGCCGCAGATCCCGATCCGCCCGAATCCCATGCAGGTGCTGTCGCCTACCGACCCATGCCCACGGTCACTTTCCCGTCCGCTGGCCTTTTGAGCGTGCCGCCCAAGGTTGCGCCCGTGGGCAAACGCCTGGAGGCGCTGCGTGCCTGCGCGGTGCTGGACACCCCGGCGGAGGAGGCGTTCGATCAGCTGACCCGGCTGGCCGCCCGCCTGTGCGGCATGCCCATGGCGGCGATCGGTTTCATCGACCAGGGGCGCGAGTGGTTCAAGGCCAGCACCGGCATCGAACTGCAGTCGCTGGATGCGGCCCACCCGCTGTGCGCCCTGGCGGTGGACGGCCGGGTGGTGCAGGTGCAGGACACCCACGCCCATTCCACGCTGCGCCGCCATCCGCTGGTGATCGCCGGGCCGCGCGTGCGCGCCGTGGCCTGCATGCCGCTGATCACCGCGGAGAAATGGGTGCTGGGCGCCGTGGTGGTGATGTCCACCGAGCCGTGCGTGCTGCAACCGCCCCAGCTCGAATCGTTGCGCGCGGTGGCCGGGCAGGCCATCGCCCTGCTGGAGTTGCGCCGCAGCCAGCGCAACCAGGCGCGCATGGCCACCGAGCGGGCCGCCAGCGACGAGCGCTTTCACCTGGTGGCGCGCGCCACGGCCGACGCCATCTGGGACTGGAACCTGCACGACGACTCCATGTGGTGGAACGAGGGCATGCAGACGCTGTTCGGTGTGCCCATGCAGACCCTGCCGCACGACAGCACGTCGTGGACGCTGCGCCTGCACCCGGAAGACAGCGACGCGGTGCTGGAGAGCATCCACGCGGCGATCGAGGGCACGGCCAAGCACTGGGCCGAGGAATACCGCTTTCGCCGCTACGACGGCAGCTACGCCTGGGTGCAGGACCGCGGCTTCGTGATCCGCGACGCCGAAGGCCATGCGATCCGCATGGTGGGCGGCATGACCGACATCAGCGCGCAAAAGGACAGCGCGCTGCAGGCCAAGGACGAGGCCCGCACCCACGCCGAGCTGGTGCGCGTGCAGCAGAAGATTTCGTCGCTCGAACTGTCCATGGACGAGGTGCTGCAGCTGGTGGCCCGCACCGCGATGGAACTGTCCGATGCCGGCGGTGCGATGGTGGTGATGCGCGAAGGCGACAAAGCCCGGGTGCAGGCCAGCACCGGCATGCGCGCCGTGCCGCTGAACGACGTGCGCCCGCTGGAAGGCTACGAGCTGTGGCACCGCATCGACGCGGGCGAGACCGTCTGCAGCCAGCCGGCCGTCGCGCAGGCCATGCCCTCGGCCGCCCTGTGCGAGCCGGGGCCGGTGGCCTTCATCGCGGCGCCGGTGCGCGCGGGCGACGCGGTGGTGGGCATGCTCAAGGTCAACGGCGACCCGCTGGCGTCGTTCTCGCAGCGCCACCTGGCGCACGTGCAGATCCTGGCCGAGTCGCTGGGCGCCGTGGTGCAGCTGCGGCGCTATGCCGCGCAGCTGCACGCGTCAGAGCAGCAGTACCGCCTGCTGTTCGATGCGCACCCGCAGCCCATGTGGGTGTACGAGCTGGGCACCCTGCGCATCCTGGCCGTCAACCGGGCCATGGTGCGCCAGTACGGGTACAGCGAGGCGGAACTGCTGTGCATGACCACGCCTGACCTGTGGCCCCAGGACAACCGCGAAGCCCGCATACGGGAAGCGCACACCATTCCCCACAATGCCCGGCGTGACGCCGTGCACCGGCGCCACCGCAAGAAGGACGGCACGGTGATCGACACCGAGGTGTATGCCGGGGGCATCGAATTCAACGGTGTGCCCGCACGCCAGGTGCTGGCCACCGACGTCACGCAGCGCATGCGCCTCGAACGGGAGCTGGCGCGGGTGGGCAGCATCCAGCGGCTGCTGGCCGCCTGCAACGAATCGCTGGTGCGCGCGACCTCCGAGGCCGACCTGCTGCGCGAGGTCTGCCGCATCGCCACGGACGTGGGCGGCTACCGGATGGCCTGGGTCGGCATGGTGCGCGACGATGCGCGCCAGAGCATCGAGCCCGTGGCCTGGAGCGGCCACCACAGCGACCACTATGCGGAGACACTGCAGCTGAGCTGGTCGGCCGACCAGCCGGGCGGCCAGGGCCCGGCCGGGCTGGCGGTGCGCAGCGGCCGCCCGGTGATCGTGCGCGACATCCGGCTCGACCCGACGTTCGCCAGCTGGACCGAGCGCATGCTGCGGCAAGGCCTGCATTCGGTGATCAGCCTGCCGCTGCGCAACGCCGAGCGCTCGTTCGGCCTGCTGTACCTCTACCCGCCCGAAGTGCTGGAGATCGGCTCCGAGGAGACCGAGCTGCTGCAGCAGCTGGCCAACGATCTGGCCTTCGGCATCGAGAGCCTGCGCACCCGCCAGGACCAGCAGCGCCTGCAGAGCGTGGTGCTCAAGGCCGCCGCTGCCATCTCGGCCAGCACCGGGACCGAATTCTTCAAGCAGCTGGCCAGCAACATGGCGGATGCGCTGGGCGCACAGGCCGGCTGCGTGACGCGGCTGCTGCCGCCGGTGGAGGGACAGCCGCCGCGCGCCATCACGCTCTCGCGCGTGCAGGATGGCGTGGTGCAGCCCAATGCCGAGTATTCGCTGGAGGGCACGCCCAGCCTGCGGCTGGCGACCGAGGCGGAATACGTGGTCACATCCGGCGTCTGCGAGCTGTACCCGCGCTCACCCGTCGCGGCGCTGGGCGCCCAAAGCTACGTGGGCCAGCAGCTGCGCGACGCCGAGGGGCGGCCCATCGGGCTGATCTTCGTGATCTTCCGCGAGCCGCTGGAGCGGCCGGCGCTGGTCTCCTCGACCTTGCGCATCTTCGCGGCGCGCGCCACCGCCGAAATGGCCCGCCAGGCATCGGACGCCCACATCCGGCGCCAGGCCTCGCTGCTGGACAAGGCCCGCGACGCCATCATCGTGCGCGACCTGGAGCATCGCATCACGTTCTGGAACCAGGGCGCGGAACGCATGTACGGCTGGTCGCAGGCGCAGGTGCTGGGCCGCACCATCGACACGCTGCTCTACCAGAACGCCACCGAATTCCTGCGCGCCACCGAGGCCACCCTGGCCCAGGGCGAGTGGACGGGCGAGATCGTGCAGTTCCACCAGGACGGGCATGCGATCGACGTGGAAGGCCGCTGGACCCTGGTGCGCGACGAGGGCGGCCAGCCCGAATCCATCCTGGCCATCCACACCGACATCGGCCACCGCAAGGCCACCGAGCGCGAGATCCAGCGCCTGGCGTTCTTCGACTCGCTCACCGGCCTGCCCAACCGCATGCTGCTCATGGACCGCATGCACCAGGCCCTGGCCACGGCGCAGCGCCAGCGCCAGGGCGGGGCGCTGCTGTTCATCGACCTGGACAACTTCAAGACGCTGAACGACACGCTCGGCCACGACAAGGGCGACCTGCTGCTGCAGCAGGTGGCGCAGCGGCTGAACACCTGCGTGCGCACCGTCGATACCGTGGCGCGGCTGGGCGGCGACGAGTTCGTGGTGATGATCGAGGCGCTCAGCCCCCGGCCCGACGAACTGGCCGTGAGCGCCCGCGTGGTGGGCGAGAAGATCCTGTCAGTGCTGAGCGCCCCCTATGCCCTGGACGGCTACCAGTACCGCAGCACGCCCAGCATCGGCGTCGCCCCGTTCACCGACGGCCAGTCCACCGTGGGCGAGCTGCTCAAGCAGGCGGACCTGGCCATGTACCAGGCCAAGACCGCCGGCCGCAACACTCTGCGCTTTTTCGACCCCGGCATGCAGGCCGTGGTGACGGCCCGGGCCGCGCTGGAAGACGACCTGCGCACGGCGATCGCCCGCGAGGAATTCCTGCTGCACTACCAGCCCCAGGTGGACACGATGAACCGCGTGGTGGGGGTGGAGGCGCTGGTGCGCTGGCCGCATGCCAAGCGGGGCATGGTGCCGCCAGGCGATTTCATTCCGCTGGCCGAGGAAACCGGCCTCGTGCTGCCCCTGGGCCGCTGGGTGCTGCACACCGCCTGCACCTTGCTGGCCAGCTGGCAGGACGAGCCCTCCCTGTCGCACCTCACCATGGCGGTGAACGTGAGCTCGCGCCAGTTCCACCACGCGGGCTTCGTGGACGACGTGGTGCGTGCGCTGGTGTTCACCGGGGCGCCGGCCGACCAGCTCAAGCTGGAGCTGACCGAAAGCCTCTTCGTGGACGACATGGAAACCACCATCGCCACCATGTCGGCGCTGCGCGCCCATGGGGTGGGTTTCTCGCTGGACGACTTCGGCACCGGCTACTCCTCCCTGAGCTACCTCAAGCGCATGCCACTGGACCAGCTCAAGATCGACCAGAGCTTCGTGCGCGACCTGCTCAGCGATCCCAACGATGCGGCCATCGTGGACACCATCATCGCGCTCTCGCGCAGCCTGGGCCTGAACGTCATCGCCGAAGGCGTCGAGACCGGCGCCCAGCGCAACCGCCTGGCCCAGGCGGGCTGCCAGCTCTACCAGGGCTATTTCTTCAGCCGGCCGCTGCCGGCCGACGTGCTCGAGCGCTTCCTGCGGAACGCGCCCGTCTGATCTTTTTCATCTGACAGCCCCCGGCAGGCCCCTGCCGGGTGGCTGGGCGGCCTTCCACGCGCCGGGTGGCCCATCCCCCTGCCTCCGCTGTGCCGAAGGCCCCTGGCGCCTTCCTGCGCCACGCGCATCGTTCTGCCAAACCTCCTCGCCATCCGGGGCGGGCCGCGGGCGACGGTTTTTTTCTGTCTTCTCCTTAATGTCTTTATCAATCCATAGTAGTCGTAGTAAGCACGGCCTCCAACTGTGGACAACTGCATTTTTCCGTTGCGGATCAACGGACTTGCGATGCCGTGAACCTTGTGGGCGGCACCCGGCTCCCGCTGTCGCGGCGGCGGGGACAAAACCGGCGCATCGCCTTTCGCTGTGGACAAGTGGCCGGTTGTGCGGGAAATATCCACAGACTTGTTCCCGTGGCCGCCCTTTTTCGCCCATTGGCGCGAATGCGGCCCCCTTCCGTGCGATGTCGCCAGGTCCGATATTTGCCGACCATGGATCGGGCGCAGCCCGTCGATCGGACGGCGAGGCGTTCGCCCCTTTCTTCTTTTTCTTTCCCTTCCCTTTTTCTTTTCCCACGGCGGGCGGGATGCCTTCGTTTTGCGCCGGGCCCGGGTGGCCTCGGACAAGGAGCGCGGCGGTCGGTTTTCGGCGGCCCGGAGGTTCTTTGTTATTCCATTAAAGGTTCTATCAATACATAGCAGTAGTAGTAGAGGAGCCCCGTTTCTGTGGACAAGGCCGATTTCCTCAACGCTGCCAAGCACTTGGATGGTCGCAAACCCTGTGGCGCTGGCCGGGTGAACCGGCATGCCGGGCGACAACAACTTCGGCGCCTCGGCGTCTTCTGTGGATAACCCATGGGTTGCTCTGGAAATGTCCCCAGGCTTGTCCACAATGCGCCCCGGATCGGCATCGGCCAAAGAAAAAGGGCCCCGAAGGGCCCTTGTTGGCATGGATGAAACAGGCAGGGATCAGAAGTGATACGCGTAGCGCAGCTGCACGAAGTTCTCGCCCGGGTTGGGCTTCTTGATGCCCGCGTTGGACAGGTGCTGCACCCGCAGCACGATCTCGTGCTGGCGCTGCGCGCCCAGGCTGTAGCCCACCCCCAGGTGGGAACCGAAGTTGTAGCGGGTGCTGAACTCCTTGTCGGGGGTGTGGTACTTGCGGTCGGCATACGTGATGCCGACGCCCCCTTCCCAGAACCAGTTGGCGCGGCCGTTGTCCGGGCGCAGGCGGAAGGTGGGGGTGAAGCCGACCACGGTCAGGTCGCCCGAGCCATTGACCCCGTTGTACGACCAGCGGCTGGCGGAAATGTCCCAGTAGCCCCGCACTTCATGGCCCCACAGCTCGCTCTGCCAGTTCCAGGGCAGCGTCACACCCACGGCGGCGGAATCGGTCTGGTGTTCTGCCCAGCCGCCTTGCACGTAGACGGACGGGCTGGTGCCCGAAGGCTGGGCGTGAACGGCGCCTGCGCCGGCGACGCAGGCCAGCGCCAGGAAAAAAGCGTTCCCGCGCAGCAGGGCGCGGGAACGCAAGAGGTGGGTGATCGACATTGAAATTCCCTCGATGGAATGACTGTGGGTTTGCACAACGTGTGTAACCCACTGTATTCCGCCCATCGGGGGGGTGCGTTGTAGGCAGTCGCCTCAACCGTACTGATCGGTCGGGATCTGACCGGGGGGGTATGCAGAGATATCCAGACTGTGCGCAAACCCTCCCGGACCGGTCGCTTACTGCGGCGCGGGTGCGGGCACCGGCGGCACGGCCGGGCGTTCGCCGCGCGGGCCGCCGTGGCGTCCGTCCTTGCCGCGTTCACCATCGCGTGGGCCGCCCATGCCAGGGTGGCGGTGCATGCGGCGGCTTTCCTGGTCGAACGTCTTTTGCTGCGCCGGGGTCAGCGTGGCGTAGAACGCCTTGGTGGCTTCATCGCGGCGGTCGGCCTCCGCGCTGTGCTGGGCGCGCATGGCCCGCATGCGGTCGATGCGCTCGGGCGTGGTCAGCTGGTCGAGGCCCTTGGGATCGAGCCGCGCGCCGCGCTCCTGCGGCTGCATCGCGGCCTTGAAGGTGTCCCAGGCGGGCTGCTGGGCCGGGGTGAGCTGCAGCTTTTGCTGCAGGGCGTTGGCGCGCTGCTCCATGTGCGCCTTGCGCTGCTCGGGGCTGGGCATGCGGTGGCGCGGGCCGTCCTGCGACGGGCCGGCGGCGGGCGGAGCGGACGGGGCGGGGGAGGG
>NZ_BAAJYT010000123.1:0-10560 GCF_057541515.1 Acidovorax sp. KNOB132 | reverse complement strand
TTCATCGACCACGGGGATCAATTCGGCGGGTGCAGAGGCCACCGGCGCTGGCGGCTCGGCGCTCAAGGCCGTGTCGCACCTGCTGCCGGCCGAGCGCGGGCAGGTCACCGCCGGCCGCATCACCTACGACGGGCAGGACGTGGCACATGCCAGCCCGGCCACCCTGGTGCGCGCCGGGCTGGTGCCAGTGCTGGAAGGCCGGCACTGCTTTCCCAGCCTGTCGGTGGAGGACAACCTGGTCACCGGCGCGCTGGGCCGCAGCGCCCGGCGCGGCGAGATCGCGCACGACCTGGAGCGGGTGTACGCCCTCTTCCCGCGCCTGCGCGACAAGCGCCGCACGCCCGCGGGCCTGGCATCCGGCGGCGAGCAGCAGATGACCGCCATCGGCCGCGCGCTGATGTCGCGCCCGCGCCTGCTGGTGCTGGACGAGCCCTCGATGGGCCTGGCACCGCGCGTGGTGCAGGAGATCTTCGCGCAGTTGAAGCAGCTGAACCGCGAGGAAGGTTTGACGCTGCTGGTGGCGGAGCAGAACTCTGCGGTGGCGTTGCAGTATGCGGACCGCGCTACGGTGCTGGATGCGGGGAAGGCGGTGCTGTCGGGGCCTGCGGATGCGCTGCGGGAGCGGGACGAAATAAGGCACTTTTACTTCGGTCAGGGCGCGCAGGCACTCGCAGCGTGAGCTGCCGGTTGACCGAATCGGGCAGCGTGATCATTAATGGCGTGGAGGCGGACTGGAGCGGCGCAGCCGGCTGAATGGACAAGTCCATCAAGGACGCCCAGCTCACCTCGAAGTCTGCTGAAGGCTGATTGCAGTCATCCAACCTTGGTCGTCAAGCGTGTGCTATCTGCCAACTGCTGTCGTAGTAGCAGCTTAGGCAAGAGGCCATTCTTGCCTGTAGCCACTTCAATGTAATCGCGCGAGCTGTTGAATTGCCTGGGCGAAATCGTTGAACGCGCCATCGCGGGACCCCATCAGCCGAACGTCGAGGCCGTGGCCCGAAGAAAGGTGCAGTCTGTTGTATCGGCAGACAGGGAGCTGTCGGTTGTTTTTAAATCGCCGGTCAGGCCCGCCCTTCTTGTTCACGTACTGCCATGTGTGCTCAACGACAGTCGCATCGCGAGGTACTGATTCATGCTCAATGAACTGTGATGGGAAGCTCTCTACATTCAGATTTACATAGCTGATGGCACCGACCGCCTTTCCCTGGAAGGCAAGCACGCGGTCCGGATAGAAAGCCAATGTCGTTCGGCCACTTGTCAAGACGGGCACGTCCACATTGGCCAAGACCCCCGGCGCTTGACCTACCACACTGTACGATTTACCGAACTTCAACCCGTGCGCCGCACCACCTGTGTACTTTGAGTCTGCGTACATGGAAGTTTCTAGAACGGAGCGAAGCTTGTGAATGGAGCCTGTCCGCTCTGCTGCCTCGACAACGGCAGCGAACGCCTGTGTCGTCCTGTCGTCCGGCTCAAAGAAAAGAACCGTCAATCGCTTCATATGATCCCGATGGCGTACCCATGCAGTTAGCGCAACTCCGAGCAAAAAAAGAGTCCACACTATCCACGACGGCCAGCCTTGCACGAACTGCCGACCCCAGATGAAGAGAAGCAGAAGCCCTACACCAACGAATGGCCAGAGTTGCACTTTCTTCGCCTGTTCGTTCATGGCATCGAGCAGTTCGTCACCGTTGGAATCGGCCAAGGTTAGAACGCTTTGCACATCGTGTTCCACAGAATGAACGATGTTCGAGTCTGGCGTAGATGGTGGCGACACGTGCGGCATGGGTGTGCGCATTTGGTCGGTCGCAGCTAACGCCGCAAATGACTTGCGATTTCCGCCCAAGCTGGTTCTATATCTGAACCCGCCAACACCTGCACTGATGTACGCCCCACGGGGCCCTGTGCCAACGCGCAAGCCCTTGATGCCCGCCGAAACCCCTATGCCCGAACCAGAAAAATTGAAGCGCACCCCTCCAAATCGGACGCTGCGCGAAAAACTCAATCCCATATAGTCCCTCTCTTGATGATTTGTAGCGAAAGATAGGCCAGTGGCTACGTCCTTCACCTGTTCGCGTCCAATCGCCAAACATGTTGCTCTTTTGCACGTAGCCACCAGCGCAATGACGCCTGTTTGTGCAACAACGCCCTCTGGATTAACACAGCTCCGAAATGTCCTGAAGCATCTACAAACTACTTGAATTCGCGTCCCATCAGGAGTGCGGTTTCAAGTCGAATGCGGCTTGCCTCGCGAAGCCTCTGCATACCCAACTCGCGAGCCATTGCTATGACAGATTCTTGTTCTGAGAGCCCTCGGTGCAATACCCAGCGAGCGAGCGACAAAAGCTCCGCCGTGCAGATTTCTTCTACGCTGCGAGCGCTTTCATCGTCTGTTGGACGACGGAAAGGTATTTCCTCGCATGGCTCAAGTTCGCGAGGCCAGTAGAAGGTTCCACCGGCTTCCTCTGTGGCTTTAAAGCGCTGTTGCGCGACCCTCTCGATCCGTTCCTGAATCCGGCTACCCGTTCGTTGAAAACCATGGGCCCGCGCGATGCGTCGGGCCAGAGCTGTATCTAATACTGGTCCCTCACGGGTGACTATCCAATCGACCATTTGCTGTAACACCGCGTCATAGCTGGGCTCGTAGAACAAGTCAGCAGAGATGGTGTTGGCGGGTACCGCATCGCTGGGTTGCGATGCCTGAAAACGGTGATCTGTTTGGTCGTCAGGGGCCTTGTTTTCCGCAACTGGTGAAGGCGATGCCGCGCGCGCATAGACCACCTCTGGCTGCGCTGCGGCTTCCAACGGAGCGCTAACAGCGGGCAGCCGAAGGCCCGATGCAGCGCGTGCAATAGCTGCTTCGGTCTCGTTGATCACGTCAAGGCTAGGCTTGATATCTGTACCACTCGGCTCGATGGCTGCATCGTCAGGTCGCTCGATGGCTTCACTGGCTCGCTGTCCCCGTTCTTTCTCAAGCAGTTCAGTTAGCACTGCGTGAACACGCTCCAGGGTCCCGCCCGGATTCACCCACCAGTCAGTAGACCAGATGCGCACGATTTCCCAGCCAAGTCCACGTAGAACCTGTTCGCGCAATTTGTCCCGATCGCGTGCGGTAGCAGAGCGGTGGTAGGTTGCACCGTCGCATTCAACTCCCGCTAGATAGCGACCCGGAAAGTCCGGGTGCACCACGCCCAGGTCAACGCGGAACGACGAAGCACCAATCTGGCTGTGCACCTGCCAACCTTTTCGTCCCAACGCAGTGGCCACAACGGCTTCGAAAGGACTTTCAAAATCACCCTGACTGCCGTGGTGCGCTTCTGCCAATGCGCGAGGCCCGAATTCTGCAAACTCAAGGAAGTGCTTCAGATCACGCACGCCAGCCGCCTTGGTGCGAGACAGGTCCATTTGCTCCCCTCGAAGGCTGGAGAAAACCCGTAGCTCATGCCGGGCGCGGGTCACAGCCACGTTCAAGCGCCGTTCACCACCGTCGCGATTCAGTGGGCCGAAGTTCATCGACACGGTACCTGCCATGTCTGGCCCGTAGGTGATCGAGAAGTACATGATGTCTCGCTCGTCTCCCTGCACACTCTCCAGGTTCTTTACGAACACCGGTTCGAGCTCCATTTCAGAAAAGTAGGGTTCCAAGCCAGGGTCTTTTCGGCGCTCCGCATCAAGCAAGTCTTCAATTAGTCCCTGCTGTTCAGAGTTGAATGTCACGACACCAATGGTCAGACCTGACTCCCGAAAGCCCTGGTGCTTGAGTCGACCGACTAGATCCGCCACTAGGGCTTGTGCCTCTGGTTGATTGATTCGGGCTCCCCCTTTCTCGTAGCGTCCCGTCACCAAGTGAAAGCTGACGGCGCGGTCGTCGGTGACGGGAGACGGAAAAGTGACGAGGCCCCCCCCCGTAGTAACGGTGGTTGCTGAAGGCGATCAGGCTTTCGTGGCGCGAACGGTAGTGCCATGACAGGTTGCGCGTGGGCAGGCTGGCACCCAGGCACTCGTCGAGGATGCTCTCCAGATCGCCCTCCACGACGTCGTCGTCACCGTCAGTGCCTTCGCTGCGGCCGAAGAAGTTGGTGGGCGGCAGTTGCTTCGGGTCTCCAACCATCACAACCTGCTTACCACGGGCCATGGCGCCAATGGCGTCCCACACCGGAATCTGCGACGCCTCGTCGAACACAACTAGGTCGAAGTTGCTGGCCTCGGCTGAGAGGTACTGCGCAATCGACAACGGGCTCATCAGCAGGCAAGGGGTCAGCCGCAACACCACCGACGGAATCTCTTGCAGCAGTTGACGCAACGGTTTGTGCTGTTTCTTCTTGGTGATCTCGTGGCGCAGGATGCCCCACTCGCTGTTGCGTTGGATGTTGTCGGTTGCCGGCAGGTTGGCGCACAGTTTGGCGCGAATCCACTCGCGGGACACTTTGGTGAACTCGTCATCCAAGGCGCGGAACTCCTGGATACGAAGCTCGTGCTCAGCGGAGACAAATCGCTTGAGAACCTCGTCTTCATCCGCAGCTTCGGCCAGCCACCAACGAGCGTAGTTCACTTCGAACGCGGCGGGCACCTGTGCTGGGGTCACGTCACCCACCTCGATAGCGCCCACCAGTGCAGGGAGTCCTGCATTGCGCGCATCGACCTGTGCGTGGCGCCAAGCGCACCACGCGTGCAGGCCGTGGTGATGAGACTCCAATTGCACCGCCATCTCAACCAACTCTACAGGCTCAAGGCCTGCGATCACAAGACGGACGGTGTCTGGCTGCGCGGCGTTGTCGCAAAACTGTTCTGTCGCGCGGTTGAGGTCCGTGAGCTTCGCTATGACCCCGTGACAGGCTTGCCCAATCACTCCAGAGTCACCCAGATCAGAGCGGCGCGTTGCGAGCACCTGATGCAAGCTGCGATACGCCTCGGCAGCGGCAGAAGGATCCAGACCAAGACCGGTCAAGCCAGTCTTCAGTGAAGCATGGAACTTCATTGCTCGCTCGATCCCGTCGCTGTCGGTATCCAATGCACTCCAGACCCCAGGGCATTCGGTAGCGAGACCAGCCATGGAAAGCAGCCGTGCCTCCACCGCACCGCGTCTCTGCAACCACTCATGCTGCTGCTTTAGGGCGGGGCCACATCGCCCTTCGGCCACCTCCTGATGCGGTGCCTGCAACATGCCCCTTTGAAGCAAGGCCAATCGCTCGCGTTCAAATGCGAGCGCTGAGCGAAGAAGTGCGGAATCGGTGTAGTGCCCTTGCCAAAGTCCATGGCTGCTTTCCGAGAGCGATGCACACTCGGCCAAACCATGATCCAGGTCCAACAAACTCTTCAGGCGTTGGACCTCGCGTGTCCAACGCTCGCCGCAGTACCCCTCTGAAGCTGCGCCCAGGCCCTCCAGCGTGAATGGCTTGCGCATACGTGCGGCATGCAGAGCCGTGTTAGCTTTCAAGGCGCTGCGGGCGTGATCAACCCGAGTTTTGATGCCAGCCCACAAGCCTTCAGCAGCAGCACCCGGATTCAGTTGCTGGACTTCTTCACGTAGGCCCTTGATGCGCACGAGCGCAGACAAATCATCGGCAACACGTGGCTCACCGGTGCCGTCGATGACCCCTTCAAGCAAGCTGCGCACTTTTCGCTTGCCCAGCCAAGACATTGGCCATAGCGCCTTTTCAGCCTTAGCCCAATCGCGCTGCAGCTGCGACACATTGAGCTGTCCCACACCTGATCCGTACTTCACGGAAAGACCAGCGCGCAGTTGGCTCATTTCCTCAATCAACTGCACCCCGCGTTCGATTTCATCGCTGACGGCAGGTGGCCAGGGCGTTCCGAGTTCCGAGTGCAGGTTTCGGTGCGTGTCGAGCAAGGCGAGCGCTCGGGACAAGCGATTCTGCAGCTCTGCCTGCCACGGAGGGGACATCTTCGACGAGATTTCCCGGTGTTGCCCGAGCAGATCATTGCCGGTTTTCAAGGCAGCGCAGATGGTTTCACTCTCAGGCAGCGCGCAGAAACTCCAATCTTGAGCCGATGCTTGAGGCAAGGCCTTGACGAGTACACCGAGCGCCGAACGGGTTTGACGATGCAGTGCTGGCCATTCCAAGCTGAGCATTTGCCCGAGGGCTTGTACTGCCGACTGGAAGTCACGGCAAGTGGTTTGCAGTGTTTGCGCGGATCTGACCATTTCCTGTTGCCACTTGGCGGACCATTCCGTGACGTGCACAGGCACCAGTGGGCCGGTCAGCAACCGATCAGGATTAACCGCCGCCGCGTTGGCCTGCAACCTACCGGCGAGATTGCGCAGTTCGGTCAGTGCAGCCTCGTCGTGCGCACGCGGAGATGCCCAGCCGAATCGCAGGTCCGGCAACGCATCGCCTCCAACGACACACCCGATGGCTTTGAAGATCGTCCAACCGTTTCTATGGCGGTGGTGAAGGCGCTCAACATAGGTGGACAGCTGCTCGCGTACTTGACCCAGTTGCCGCGCCTTGGCTTCCCAGGTGGCAGCGTCCACCTCACCTTTGGACTCCCAGGACTTCTGGAGCTGGCTCAGTACGTCGAGCTTACGACTCTTATTTGAATGCAATTCGAGGCAGAACTCCCCCAGCCCGACTTCGCGCAGGCGGCGGAAGACGACATCCAGCGCAGCGATCTTTTCAGCCACGAAAAGTACGCGCTTGTTTTCAGCCAGACATTGGGCGATCAGGTTGGCGATGGTCTGGCTCTTGCCGGTTCCTGGCGGACCGATCAAAACAAAGTCCTTGCCTCTGGCTGCAGCCATCACGGCAGACAGCTGGGACGAATCTGCGGGGAGTGGGCTGAATACCTGCTGAGGTGGGTATTCGGTGTCCAGCCTCCGGGCCTCGGGGAAGGGCGTTGTGGATGGGTATGGTTCGCGCGGCGAGTCGATCAGGTGTGCCACCACTGGCGACTTGCGCAAGTCTTCGGTGCGATCTGACAAGTCCTTCCACATCAGGTACTTAGCAAAGGAGAACATCGACAGTACAACGTCTTCGCTGACCTCCCAGCCCCGGATGTCTTTGATGGCGTTGCGAACGCGCTTCCAGATACCAGCGATGTCCAGCCCAGACTCATCACGTGGCAGGTCCCCAGCGGCAATACCCAACTCCAATTGGAAATCCTGCCGAAGCATCTCGACCAACGTTGGATTGAACAACGCTTCATCTTCATGTTCTTGTAGCGTGAACCCCGACCGGGCGCTTTTGCGGTTCAGAGTGACGGGCAACAAGATCAAGGGGGCTTTGACCCGAGAGTCCGTCTTTTCAGGGCGGGTCCAGACCAGGAACCCGAGCGCGATGAAAAGTGTGTTGGAACCACCCTCTTGCATCGCATTGCGGGCGCCTCGATACAACTCAACCAAGCGTCCTTCCAGTTCTTGATCTTCCAGCCGAATGCATACCTCACGGCGCTTCAGGGCGTCCTTTGCATGCGCTTTGCGGAGGTCTTCAAGGCTTCTGGCCTCGTGTAGTTGTTGGCTGCGAGGGTCCTGCCCTTGCATGAGTGCAGGGCTGGGCAGCAGCTTGATTGTTTGCCCTTCTGCCAGGGTGTCTTCCAGTTCTGGTGCTGCCACGTCCAGCAGCAAAGCTCTCTTACCCTGCTTGAAGTTCAGTAGTGTGTTTCGTAGAGACAGATCGAGCAGTTTGCGTTGCCACCGGGCCAGTCGGTCTTTGGGATCAAGTTCAGATGTCGGCGTATCTGTGATGGCGTCGTCTGGTAGGTCCGGGGCATCCTCAATACTGATCGTTCCCGCTGGTTCCGCCTCAACTGACACCGCCTCTGCTGTAGCGTGCGCCTGAGCCAGCGGCTTGATCCGTGACATGCGCGCGCGCTTCACGTCGATGACCAGTTCAAACTTGTCTTCTTCCTCCTCTGACAACTGACGGTTTGCATTGGCGATGGCCTGGCTGAAACTCACAGCTTTTCCCTGAGCCGCGAGGGTTGTTTCGAAGACCAACATTTCCTGTAGCTTCAAGCGCTTTCTCACCGCTGTGACGTCATCGACCACAGACGTAGAAAACTCTTCGTCCCGTAGCCATACACCGACAAATGCGTGACCATGTGTGAATATCAGCAAGGGGTTGAGGTGTGCCTGCTCCAGGCATGCGGCGAACATCAGCGCAAGATCAAGACAGGTGGCTAATCCACCATCAAGCACCTGTGAAGGACTGCGAACCTTCTGCCCAGCGTGCTCAAAGCTGGCGGGCGGCAGCGCGTAGTTGAGCTTGCGCTGCAGCACTGCAGCCCAGATACTCGACGCCAGCTCCCATGCCCGTTTCGAGCCATGGGTGTAGCCATCGATCGACCCTGACCTTCCTCCCGTCTGCAATGCCAAGGCGGCACTTTTGAGCAACCGGTCGATAGCTTGGTCGTTCGGCTGCACGAATGCCGCCACCATCTCTGGCAGGTGACCAATACCGCCCCATTGATTTCGCGCCAGAAGTTCTACAGCAGACTCGTGCCTTGCAAGAACTTCATCCGATTGCTTGCGACTGCGCAATTCGAAGCGCAGAGAAGCTGTTTCAGCTTCCGTCAAGCGCGAAAGGAGGGCGCCATCCAGCTGAACGTCGAGATCACGCAGGTGATAGCTCTCGCCTGCGCCGACCGATTCCACATTCCAGACGCGAGGCTTTACGAAGGCCGGCTCGGAAATCAATTGAACGGTCAACTCGCTGATCAGCGACAAGGTCTCATTGACGATCACTAACTCGTGCAACGCGGGTACCGCGTTCTGGAAGGCTGCGAGGTTTAGTTTTTTTCGCAGCGCTGATCTGCAATCGAACCGTGGGAGGTGGCGCCTCTGTAACAACAGAATTTTCAGGCGTACCAGCCTCTTTCAATGGACCTGACTCCCTTGTCATGTACGTTCTCCTTTGCTCCGCATATTGTGAAGCGTGGGTAACGTTGTAACAAATATTAATTGACTGTTACTGGTCAAATGACAGGTTGATGGGGTACGTCCATAGCGGCCGTTGGCGGACTTACGCTTATAGCGGCTTACGGGAGCTTGGCCGCTTCCGCCTCAATCCCACAGTGTGTCGTGGCATCCCACCGCAACGAACACGGCCTAACGCCCATCAGCGACAACTCTTCCAACGCATTCCCCAGCAGCGAATCCCCCCAACGAATCCCGCATATCGATGCGCCGATTCCTTCGCACCACGCAGCCGCCTCTCGCCCTCCAATCGGGGCATGACTGCAAGACCGGCACTGCAACAACACCTGCCCGAGATTCCCACCGACGTGGCGCGGATCGCCACCGATGCGCAAGCCATCGCCGCCGCCCACCGGTTGGCGGCTGAATTCGCCCCCGGCGCCTCCGAGCGCGACCGCGATCGCCGCCTGCCCTGGGACGAACTCACACGCTGGTCCGCCAGCGGCTTAGGGTCCATCACCGTGCCGCGCGCCTACGGCGGCCCACAGGTGTCCTACGCCACGCTGGCCGAGGTGTTTGTGATTCTGAACGCGGCCGATCCGTCCATCGGGCAGATTCCGCAGAACCATTTCGGCGTGCTGGGCGTGCTGCGCGAGATCGGCACCGAGGCGCAGAAGCAGCGCTTCTACGGCGAGGTGCTGGCCGGCCGCCGGCTGGGCAATGCGGGGCCCGAGCGCAAGGTGGACGGCGCGGCCACCATCCTGCAAAGCGGCACCCGGCTGCGCGCCACGCCGCACGGCCTGCGCCTGACGGGCAAGCGCTTTTATTCCACGGGCGCGCTGTTTGCGCACCGCATTCCCGTGCGGGCGCTCGACGACGCGGGCCGCGCCGTGCAGGCCTGGGTGCCGCGCGATGCGCCGGGCGTGGCCGTGGTGGACGATTGGGACGCCTTCGGCCAGCGCACCACCGCCAGCGGCACCGTGGTGTTCGACGACGTGCCGGTGGATGCCGACGATGTGCTGCCCCTGTGGCAGCTGGCCGACCGGCCGGGCCTCTATGGCCCCTCGTCGCAGCTGCTGCAGGCGGCCATCGACCAGGGCATTGCCGAAGCGGCCGTGGCCGATGCGCAGCGCTTCGTGCGCGAGCGCGCCCGGCCCTGGGTGGATTCGGGCGTGCAGCATGCGCACGACGACCCCTACGTGATCGCCGACGTGGGGCGCCTGCAGATCGACCTGCATGCCGCGCGCGAAGTGCTGCGCGAGACCGGCGAGTTGTTCGACACCCTGGCCGCGCAGGCCACCCTCAGCGCGGAGGACAGCGCCCGCGCCTCGGTGGCCGTGGCCGAGGCCAAGGTGCTGACCACCCGCATCGCGCTGGAGGCGAGCGAAAAGCTGTTCGAGCTGGCCGGCTCAGCCGCCACGCGGGCTGCGCCCAACCTGGGCCGCCACTGGCGCAACGCGCGCGTGCACACGCTGCACGACCCCGTGCGCTGGAAGCTGCACCTGATCGGCAACCACCGCCTGAACGGCGCCCTGCCCGCGCGGCATTCCTGGAACTGAGAGCGAACTCATGGCCTTGTTGCAATCCATTGAACCGCTCGCAGCCGCGCCCACGCCGGCCGAGCCCGCCCCGGCCTTGCCCGCGGCGCGGCCGCCGCATCGCATCGCCACCGACACCGAGGCCCT
>NZ_BAAJYT010000122.1:0-10583 GCF_057541515.1 Acidovorax sp. KNOB132 | reverse complement strand
CCACCTGGCCGAACTGGCCGAGGTGGAGCCCCGCTGCGACGTGGTGGCCAACCGCGTCTTCGTGGCCGATGGCGCCCTGCACACCAGCGCGGGCGTGACCACCGGCATCGACCTGGTACTGCACCGCATCGCCGATGCCTGCGGCCCGGCCATCGCCGCCGAGGTGGCGCAGACCATGGTGGTGGCGCTGCGGCGCGGACCGCAAGACCCGGAAATGTCGCCCTTCCTGCACCACCGCAACCACCTGCACGGCGCGCTGCACCGCGTGCAGGACGCCGTGGCCCAGCAGCCCCAGGCCGACTGGAGCGTGCCCGCCATGGCCGAGGTGGCGCACGCCTCGCCGCGCCACCTGACCCGCCTGTTCCTGGACCACGCCGGCATCGCGCCGCTGCAGTACCTGCGCCGCATCCGCCTGGCCACCGCCGAGGCCGCACTGCGGGCGGGGCGCAACGTGACCGAGGCGGCGGCGATGGCGGGGTTCAGTTCGGATACGCAGCTGCGCCGGGCGTGGAAGCAGTTCGGGCGGGGTGGGACGCCGTCGCAGCTCGGGGGAGCGGGTGGCCGCGCAGGGCCGCCGGGCCTCTAGAGCGCGCGCCTGCGTCCGGGGCGGCCGCTTGCGGTGGGTTGCTGGCACGGGGTGCAGGGCAGCGCCACCCGGTCGTCGGCGAAAGGCTGTTCGCAAAGGGCGTGGTACCGCCAAGCGGGGGCTGCCGCTGGCTCGGGCCTTGTGAAAGGCATACTTTGCCAAAGGTCAGCCGCTCACTGCTGTCATCCACCATGCCACAGACCCCACCCACACCCCTCTCCATCCGATCGCGCCTGCGGGGCGCGGTCTACGGCCTGCTCGTTGGCGATGCGCTGGGGGTGCCCTACGAGTTCTCGGATGCCGCAGAACTGCCGGAACTCCGCTTGATCGAGATGGCACCGCCCGATGGATTTCGCCGCGCCCATCCGGGAGTGCCGGCAGGCACCTGGAGCGATGACGGCGCGCAAGCACTGCATCTGCTGAGGGTTCTTCTCGATGGGGACCACGCACTGGAAAGCAGGTTCGCCGATGGCTTGCAGTCCTGGCATTCCTCCGGTGATCTGACACCCGATGGCCGCGTGTTCGATATCGGCATCCAGACGCAGGAAGCCTTGGCGAACCTCCGGCGAGGTGTGCCGCCCAGCCAGAGCGGCCCTTGCGAAGAGAGGAACAATGGGAATGGGTCGCTCATGCGGGTGCTTCCCACGGCCTTGCTTCCCGCTGCCGACGACCGGGTCCTGATCGACCGCGCGAGAAGGCAAAGCCTGCCCACCCATGGGCACACCAGGTCGCTGCTCGCGTGCGCGCTGGCGACCTTGGTATCCGCCCGCCTTCTCAGGGGCCTCTCGTTCGTGGAGGCGCTCGACGGGGCCCAGGCGCACCTCGAAGAGACCACATCCGAATCCGAGCGATTTGAACTTCGCATCCTGTTGAACGGGCGGTTTGATCCACCGGGCGGAAGCGGGTACGTGGTGGACTGCCTTTGGTCGTCCGTTGCAGCCGTCCTTCGCACGCGCAACTTCGAAGACTGCGTGCGGTGCGCGATCGGTTTTGGCAACGACACCGATACCACCGCCTGCGTCGCGGGGGGATGGGCGGGACTGCTCTATGGCGAGCAAGGCATTCCGCTGCGATGGCGCGAGCAGTTGCAAGGAAAGCCCCTCGTCGAGCCCTTGCTCGACCGCCTGATCGCCGCCTGGGAGTGATTCCTGCCAGAACCGGCAAGGAAAGGGAAGGCGCCAAGGCGGCGGCTCGCAGAAAGATCCGGCGCTTCAGCCCCCCCTTCACCACGCCGGGCGCCTGATCGGTGAGGCAAAATGCCCCACCCCGTCCGGCCGTGAAATGCCGTGCCGAATGCAACAATCGGGGCCGGATTCGGCACCGGTCTCGGCGCCGACGAAACCACCGGAAAGCATTTGGAGGCCATGCACCTCACGATTGGTCTTTTCACGCAATCGCCAGGAAGTGCTCAGAAAATGGATTGGTTCCCTATCGTCTTCATTGCGTTCAAGGTCATCGTGCTCGGAACAGGCATGTTTTTAGCCATCAAGTGGCACCACGATCAAGGCAAGAAGAAGAAGAAAAAATAATGCCGGCCGGGTTGGAGGACACCCACCAAACGCACCCTTGACGCTCCCGGTGGGTCCAACGGCATCGCCCGCAAGGGGCGTTGTTGCAAATTCGGTCCGATAAGAACGATCCGCGCCCAAAGGTTTTTTGACCCGCAGCCATCGCCGCCCAAAATGGCGCTGCAACGCGAGGCTCGAAAACGAATGGGGTGCCAGCCCTTCCCCACCGACCGTGGGCGCTTCGGACTCCCACTTAGTTCGGACCGTCCACCATCAGCCTCAGGTTCTGCACGGCCGCCCCGGCAGCCCCCTTTCCCAGGTTGTCCAGCACTGCACTCAACACGATCTGCCCCGTGCGCTCGTTCCATGAGACGGCCAGGCCCATGTCGTTCGAACCGTTGTGGACCTGCGGGTCCCGTTCGGTCATCGGCTCGGCCGACGGCATCGGCAGCACGTGCACATGCGCCACATCGCGGTACCGCTGCGCCAGGCATTCGTGGATGCGTGCGCCTGTAGCCTCCGCGGGCAGCATTCGCGCATGCAACCCGATGGTGAGCACGATGCCCTGCCGGTAGCTGCCATAGGCCGGCACGAAGAGGGGCGGCTCCGTGAGGCCCGCATAGACCTGGATCTCCGGCACGTGCTTGTGCTCCAGGGCCAGGCCGTAGACCGTGAGCGAATGCGCGCCCACTCCCGCCTCGTGCGCTTCGGCCCCGGCCCGCCCCATGCCGGAATAGCCGGAAACGGCATGGATGGTGAGCGGATAGTCGGCGGGCAGCAGGCCCGCATCCGTCAAGGGCCGCAGCAGGGCGACTGCGGCGGTGGGGTAGCAGCCCGGGTTGGTGACCCGTGACGCCTTGGCGATGCGTTCGCCTTGATGCGCATCCAGTTCCGGCAGGCCGTACACCCAGCCAGGGCTGGTGCGGTGGGCGGAGCTGGCGTCGATGACGCGCACGCCGGGGTTGTGGATCATCGCGACCGCCTCGCGCGCCGCGGCATCGGGCAGGCACAGGATGGCGATGTCGCAATCGTTGATCGCCGCCTTTCGCGCGGCCCGGTCCTTGCGCAAGCCCGCAGGCAAGGTGTGGATGCGAAATTCCGAGCCCCGGAGCCGGTTCTGCAGGTCCAGGCCGGTGGTGCCCTGGTCGCCGTCGATGAAGATTTGGTGGTTCATGGAACGCGATCGTAGGGAGACCGCCTCGATGGCTCCAGCGAAATATCGGCAACCCCAAGTTAAGAAAAATTAAACTGCCGACATGCGAGAACTGAGCCTGGACCACTTGCGCACCCTGGTTGCCATCGCCGATCTCGGCTCCCTGGCCAATGCGGCGCGCGCCCTTCACCTGGCGGCCCCCACCGTGACCGTGCAGATCGCGGAGCTGGAGTCGCGCCTGGGCGGCCAGCTGCTCGTTCGCGGGCGGGGGCCCGCGCAACCGACCGCCCTGGGCGAGCGGTTCATCGCGCGGGCACGCCGGCTGCTGGCAGACGCGGACGATGCCGTCGAGGACGTTCGACGCCAGCTCGCCGGCCAGACGGGCCGGGTGCGCGTGGGGGCCTCGACCGGTGCCATCGCGCACCTTCTGCCGCCCGCGCTCGAGCGCCTGGCCCGGCAACACCCCGGGGTCGATGTGAACGTGCAGGTGCTGACCTCCAACGAAAGCATGGCCCGGCTCGCGGCCGGCAGCCTGGACCTGGCAGTGGTGGCGCTGCCGCAGCCGGCCGTGCGCGGCGTGCAGGTCACGCCCCTGCGGCGCGAGGCGGTGGTCGCCTTCCTGCCATCGGCCTGGAAGGCGCCGCAGCGGCTGACTGCGCAATGGCTGGCGGAGCGGCCACTCATCATGAACGACGCCTCCACCCGCCTGTACCGGCAGACCGCGGAATGGTTCTCGGCAGCAGGCGTCCATTGCCGGCCCCGGATCGAGCTCAACTACAACGACGCGATTCGCACGCTGGTCGCCGCCGGCTACGGAGCGGCGCTGCTGCCGCAGGAGTCGTACGAGGCCACGCGCGACCCGCGCATCGCCATCCGCCCGCTCCGCCCGGCGCTGTGGCGACAGCTCGGCCTCGCGGTGAGCGACCGGGGCGCCAGCGGGCCGACGCGTTTCGTGCTGGAGGCGTTGCTGCCGGAGAAGGACCCGGCGGCGTGAGCCGCACCGACTGCCATTCGCCGGGCGGCGATGGCAACGGGGCGAAGCACCGGACAGCTGCCGGGCGCCAGCACGGCGTGGCCGGTGGATACTGCGCACCGCCGCCTCTCGAGCAGCCCTCCTCCACCCGTTTTTTTGCCCCCCGCTTTTCCAGCCTTTTCATGGACCATTCGCTCACATCGCCCACCCCACGCCATCGCGCCGTGCTGGTGGCAGGCATCGCCCTCTGCATCGCCCTGGGACTGGCCTCGCGCCGGTGGCCCGGCGTGCTGTTTCCCGAAGCGCTGGGCAAGTACCCCGGCGATGCGCTGTGGGCGCTGATGGTGATGTTCGGCTGGGCCTGCCTCTGGCCGCGCATGGCCCCGGGCCGGCTGGCCCTGCTGGCGCTGGCGACTTCGTTCGCGGTGGAGTTCTCGCAGCGGTACCAGGCGCCGTGGATCAACGCGATCCGCAGCACCACGCCGGGCCACCTGGTACTGGGGTCGCGGTTCAACGCGATGGATCTGGTGGCCTATGCCGTGGGCGTGGCGGTCGGCCTGGGGCTCGACGGGCTTTACCAGGCCTGGCTGCGCCGAAGGACTGGAAGCCAGGCGGCACGCCCCGATTGAGCGGCCGGGAGGCCCTGCGCGAAGGTCCCTATCCGTCCGGATGCCCGCAAGCCTGGCTCATTCAGTCGAACAGCCCCGGCGTCATCGGCCCCTGGCGGGCCACCGGCGCCTCGCGCGCGGCCTGCTCGGTCAGCAGGTTGCCCACGCGCACGCCCAGCAGCCGCAGCCGCTTGTCCAGCGGCACGCGCTTGAGGCACTGCCCGGCCGCCCGGCGGATGGTGGCCGCGTCCTGCGTGGGGTGGTCGATGGTGAGGTCGCGCGTGGCGATCTTGAAGTCGTCGTAGCGCAGCTTGATGCCGATGGTCTTGCCCACGTAGCCCTTGCGCTGCAGGTCGCCGGCCACGCGTTCGCACAGGTCGGTAAAGATGCGGCCCAGCTCGGCGCGGTCGCGCACGGCGTGCAGGTCGCGGTCGAAGGTGGTTTCGCGGCTCATGGAAACGGGCTCGCTTTCGGTGACCACGGGGCGGTCGTCGCGGCCCCAGGCGGCCTCGTGCAGCCAGGCACCGCTGGCCTTGCCGAAGTGGCGCACCAGCCAGTCGCGCGGGCGCGCGGCCAGTTCGCCCACCGTGTGGATGCCATGGGACTGCAGCTTGGCGTCGGCCTTGGGGCCGATGCCGTTGATCTTGCGGCAGGCCAGCGGCCAGACCCGGGTTTCCAGGTCGCCCTCTTGCACGATGGAAATGCCGTTGGGCTTGTTGAACTCGCTGGCCATCTTGGCCAGGAGCTTGTTGGGTGCCACGCCGATCGAGCAGGTCAGGCCCGTGGCGTCGAGGATGCTTTTCTGGATGAGCCGCGCGAGCGACCGGCCGCCGTCACGCTGGCCGCCCGGCACGTGCGTGAAGTCGATGTACACCTCATCCACGCCGCGGTCTTCCATGACGGGTGCGATGGACACGATCACTTCCTTGAACATCCGCGAAAAGCGCCGGTACGAGGGAAAGTCCACCGGCAGCAGGATGGCCTGGGGACACAGGCGCGCGGCCTTCATGAGCCCCATGGCCGAGCCCACGCCGAACTGCCGCGCAGGGTAGGTGGCGGTGGTGATGACGCCCCGCCCCACATAGTCCTTGAGCAACGGAAAGGCCGCGACGGGAATCTCCGACTCGCGGCCGGCGTACTCGGCCACCAGGGCCTCGTCCTGCACCCGCCGGCCACCACCGATGACGGCGGGCAACCCTTTGAGCTGCGGGTAGCGCAGCAACTCCACCGAGGCATAGAACGCGTCCATGTCCAAGTGGGCGATGCGGCGTAGCAGGGGTGCGGCGGGCTCTTCGGGGGCGGTCACGTCCGCCATTGTCCACGCGCTCCCCGCCAGCTGCGCAGGCCCGGCGGGATGCCCCCGCAAGCACCTGCGCGATGGGCGATCAGCGCACGCGCAGCGCGCCCGGCTGGCCGTGGCCGGCCAGCCGGAACACGGCCACCGTGTCCACCAGTTGCTGCGCCTGTGCCTTGAGGCTTTCGGCCGCGGCGGCGCTTTCTTCCACCAGCGCTGCATTCTGCTGCGTGACCTGGTCCATCTGGCTCACGGCCTCGCCGACCTGGGACACGCCCGAACTCTGCTCGGCGGTGGCGGCGCTGATCTCGCTCACGATGTCGCTCACGCGCTGGATCGACGACACGATCTCGCTCATCGTGGTGCCGGCTTCGTCCACCAGCGCCGTGCCGCGCTCGACGCGCTCCACGCTGTCGGTGATGAGTGCCTTGATCTCCTTGGCGGCGTCGGCCGAGCGTCCGGCCAGGCTGCGCACTTCGCTGGCCACCACGGCGAAGCCCCGGCCCTGCTCGCCGGCGCGGGCCGCTTCCACCGCGGCGTTCAGCGCCAGAATGTTGGTCTGGAAGGCGATGGAGTCGATCACGCTGATGATGTCGGCGATGCGGCGCGAGCTGTCGTTGATGCCCTTCATGGTCTGCACGACCTGCCCCACCACCTCGCCGCCGCGCACCGCCACGCCGGAGGCGCTGCGTGCCAGCTGGTTGGCCTGCTGCGCACTGTCGGCGTTGTGCTGCACGGTCGAGCCCAGCTCTTCCATCGACGCGGCGGTTTCTTCCAGCGAACTGGCCTGCTCTTCGGTGCGCTGGCTCAGGTCGGCATTGCCCTGGGCGATCTGCACGCTGGCATTGGCCACGCTTTCGGCATTGCCACGCACCGAATCCACCACCGCGCTCAGACGGTCGTTCATGGTGGCCAGGGCCTGCAGCAGGCGCGCGATCTCGTCGCGGCCCTCGGTGCGCACGCTGGTGCTCAGGTCGCCCTGCGCCACGGCCTCGGCCAGTTGCACGGCCACGGCCACCGAGCGCGTGGTGGCGCGGGTGACGATCCACATCACCCAGGCCGCCAGCGCGGCCAGCAGGGCCACGGCGGTCACCATCAGCAGCATGTCGCGGCGCAGCGCCTGGATCCGGGTGCCCAGCGTGTCGCTCAGTACGTCGAACGACACCGCCACGAGCGCGAACTGGGTGTCGATGATGCGGGTCATCTGCGCCACCCACTGCGTGGAAGGCATCGACAAGGTGGCCGCCTGCACGATGTTGTCGTCCGCGAGCTTGAAGCCCTCTTCCGCCGCCGCCAGCGCGGCCTTGCGTGCGGCTTCCACTTGCGGCGGCAGTTTGCCGCCCGAGGCCAGTTCCAGCGTCTTGCGGGCATCGCCGTAATGCTGACGGGCCCGGTCGGCCAGGGTTTCGATGCGCGCGCGCTCTTCGGGCGATGCGTCGCCGCGTGCGAGCACCAAGGCCCCGCGCGCCCGCATCTGGCCCAGGGATTCGGTCAGGTGCGGCAGATGGTTCAGCGCGGCCCGCTGAAGAAAGTAGCTGGCGGGCTCCGAATCCAGGGAGATGCCCGAGCTGTTGGCCACATCGTCGATCAGCCCCAGTTCGCTCGCCACCAGCGCGGCATGGCGGGCATTGCTTTGGGCACCCGTGATGGATTTCGCCCCCACGCCCGCGACCAGGGTGCGCCAATCGCCCGACAACGCGTCCAGCTTGGCGGACAGCTCCCGGTCCTGCAGTCCGGTAGCGGCCGCCTGGGCCCGCACGATCGCGGCTTCGACCTCGGACTGCTTGGCCTGGCGCGGCGTGTTCAAGGAGGCATCGCCGCCCAGGAAGGCCGCCGACAAACCGCGGTGCTGCTGCGTGAGCTGCACCAGCTTGAGCAGTTCCTTGGCGGGGGCGATGCCCAGGTTTTCACGCTCCACCGTGCGCAGGGTGTCCCAGTTGAGATGCACCAAAAGGGTGGTCGGAATGGCGAACATGAAGAACGCCAGCGCGCCGATCAAAAGGAACTTGCGCGAAATCCGGAGGTTGTTGATCCAGTGGGTCATAGGTCCATCTCACTGGCAACCATCGTCACCAGTTGTAAAAATTAAAACACCACGGATTTGATAGAAACATCCAATGCCGGGCCGTAGGAGAACGCCTTATTTCGCCGATTGCCAGCTAAATTTAGCGATTCCATCATTTTATTGATTCAGCCGGACGCACGCCGACAGCTGACGCATTAGGCGTACAGATACACAAAGATACCAAAAAATTTGACTTTTCACCAGATCGGTGCACTCGCAATGAGCGCACCGCCTTGGTGCCAGTCAGCGCACGGTGATGATGTCCCGGTGCATGGGGGCCAGCAGCGCCAACAGCTGGCTTTGCTGGGTGAACGCGATGCCCTGTTCGTCCATGGCATCCTGAAGCAGCTCAACCAGTACGTTGAAGTCGCGCTTTCGGATGGGCAAATCGGCATGCGCCGACTTCATGTCGGCCCCTTCGTAGCGGCACGGGCCGCCGGAGAGCACGCAGATCTGGTCCGTCAGACTGTCCTTGAGCGCCTGGGGCTTGGTCTCCTTGAACAGAGGGCCGATGCGCTCGTCCTTGAATGCCCGGTCCACCAGGCCACTCATGATGCGGGCGATGCCGGGCTTGCCGCCCAGCGCGTCGTAAAGACCTTCCGGCGCGGCAGTGGCTGGCACCGCAGTGGACGCAGCGGCCCCGGGTGGCGTGGCACCAGCGGCAGGCTGCTGCGCCGCAGCGGGCACGGCCGTGGCGAGGGCTGCGGCCAGCGCGAGCGCCAGGGCAGCGGCGTGCGGCACGCGGCATGGCGGCACCGCGAATCGGGGGGTGGCAGGGATGGGCATGGGGCCTCCTCTCGTCTTTCGGCCAGCGGCTCAGTACGCGGCCTGCACCGACAGGTACAAGCCGTTTTGCCGGCGGTAGCCCGTCACGCCCGGCACGATGAGGCCCAGGTTGACGTAGGCCAGGGTGATCGACATGTGCTTGTTGGGCGCCCAGGCGATGAACAGGTCGCGCCAGTCGTCCTCGCGCAGCGCGGCGCCCAGGCCCGCCGAGGCGCCGATCGCCTGCAGGTTGTTGGGCTTGAAGCGGTATTCGGCACCGATCGCCAGGTCACGGCGCAGCAGGTAGGCCACGGAAAATTCGGGCTGCAGGCTGCGGCGGCTGCGCCCCGGGGCCGAGCCGCCGAAGCCCAGCAGGCCGTTCTGGTTGGCGTTGGTGGAGCGCAGTGTGGCGCTCAGCACCAGGTTGCGGTCCAGCAGCAGTTTGGTGGCGGTCACGTAGACATCGGTGCCGCTTGTGTCGGCCCCCAGGAACTCGATGACCCTGCTGGCCGAAGCGGGGTGCAGCCGCTTGTGCTCCACGCCCACCGCCACCTGCGGCATGGCGCTGTCGGCCTCGAGCACCGCATCGCCGAGCAGGCGAACCTTGACCCCGATGATGTCCATCTTGAGGTGCAGATCGGGCTCGACGCCGAATGCCGCGATGCCGTTCAGCGCGACGGCGGGGGCGGCATCGAAATCCTGCTTCGCCACCGATACCTCCACCCGCTCGTTCCAGCCCATCGCCGCGCCGTAGCTCGTGAGGCCGTAGTCGCGCGTGCGGGTGCGGGTGGTGAAGGCGCTCATGCCGATCTCGCCCTCGGTGGCATTCGAGCCCACCACCGCCCAGGGGGTGAGCCCGCCGCCGGCCGAGCCGGAGATGCTGCTCACGCCGCCCGTCAGCAGCAGCTTGCCGGTTTCAGCCCGCGCGGTGCCGGCGGCGGCCAGCAGTGCGCAAAGTCCGGTGGTGCAGGCCACCGTGGAGATCCAGTGAATGGGGTGCATGGGGGTTCGTCCGCAAAGGAGCGCCAACCTGCGCTGTAGCAGAGTGTTACCCAAATCGACGACCGACGAAACCCCCATTCCACAAAGCAGAATGTGAAACCGTCTCCTACAGCATGCGTTCGATCAGCGCGCCCGTGAACAGCACCGGTCCCGTCGGCCCCTTGTCGCCCAGCACGCCGCCCTGCGGCTCCAGGCTGATGGCCAGCGTGGGCACGTTCTTCACCGCGCTCTCCGGCGTGGCCAGCGTGAGCAGCGCCTGCGGCCCCAGCACGCCGAGCGAGCGCGGGCCACTGCCGGGTGGCAGCGCCCACAGCTGCAGCGAATGGTCGCTGCCTTCCTGGAAACCGCCCACGCGCTGCAGCACCAGCGCGTTCTTTTGCGCATCGAATGTGACGAGCATGGACGGCGCGGCCTTCGCATCGGCCAGCACTGCCACGTAGCGCACCTGCGGCGTGGCCGCCAGTTGCTGGCGCAGCTGGGCGATCTGCGCCCCGCTGTCCTGCTGGAGCCGCTGGTGCATCTGCAGCCCGACGACCACGGCAGCCACCGTGGCCAGCGCGCCCAGCGCCGCAGCGCCGCGCCACAGCCGCACGCTGCGCAGCCACCCGCCAGGGCCCGAATGGTGGCCG
>NZ_BAAJYT010000121.1:0-10591 GCF_057541515.1 Acidovorax sp. KNOB132 | reverse complement strand
GCCACGGCCCGCGCCAGGGCCACGGCCGGCTCGCCGGGTGGCACGCCGCAGCGCCGCTGGCCCACGTCGATTTCCACGAACACATCGATGCCCGCATCGCTGGCGGTGACGGCCATGGCCTCGGCCAGGCGCTCGATGCCTTCCTCGCTGTCCACCGCCAGGGCCAGGCGCCCGCCGCGCAGGCCGAGCTGGTGCGCCAGGCGCGCCACGCGCAGCAGCTTGGCGGCGGCGATGACCTGGTTGCTGATGTACAGGTCGTTCACGCCGGCGGCGGCCAGCGCCTCGGCTCGCTCACCTTCTGCACGCAGGCGCCCGTGGCACCGGCCTGCTGCAACAGCAGGGCGAGCTCGGCGCTCTTGTGCATCTTGGCATGGGGCCGCCAGCGCACCTGATGCTTGCGCGCGAAGTCGGCCATGCGCTGGATGTTGCGCTCCATGGCGTCGAGATCGACGACGAGTGCGGGGGTGTCGATCAGGTCGACGCGCAGGCCGATGCTGGCGCGCAGGGATTCAGGAATGGGCTTCATCGCGCGTGGCGTCGTCCAGGTGCTGTGTGTCGGCCCAGCCGACCAGGGTGAGGCCGTCACCGGTCCAGAGCAGGCGGTTGATGGCCGCGTTGGTGAGTTGCCAGGTGCGTGGGGCCTGCAGTTCCTGGCCGGTGGCGGCGCGGTACAGCACGTCCATCACACCGCCGTGGGCGACCAGCACCACGAGTTCGCCGGGGTGGCGCTGTGCCAGCTGGTGGGTGGTGCCAAGGATGCGCTCGCGGAACACGATCAGCGACTCGCCCCCGTCGGGCACGAAGTGCGGATCGCGCTGGCGCCAGCGGCGGGCCTCCTCGGGCATTTCGGTCTCGATCTCGGCGAAGGTGCGGCCCTGCAGCTGGCCGAAGCTGCGCTCGCGCAGGCCAGGCTCGGCGACCAGCGGTGCGCCCGTGGTGTCGGCCACCGCCTGCGCGGTGGCATGGGCGCGCTGCAGGTCGCTGGCATAGATGGCGGCCACGGGCTCGCCGGACAGGGCCTCGCCCACGCGGCGTGCCTGCCACAGGCCGGTGTGGTTGAGCGGAATGTCCAGATGGCCCTGGATGCGCGTGTCCACGTTCCAGGCGGTTTCTCCGTGGCGGATGGCGATGATGCGGGTGGCGTGCATGGCGGCGAGTTCGTCGATCAGGGGGCGGGCGGCGCCAGGGTGGTGCGCACCTGTCGCGGGCCCGCGGGGGGCTGCGGGAAACCGGTCAGGGCGGCGTCGAACAGGATGCCGAAGATGGCCGGGTCGCTGGTCCAGACGTCCTCGTGCACGGCGGAGGTCTCGTACACGATCTGCTGCGTGGCGGCGTCGCGCAGCACCAGGCTGGCCTCGCGGCGGTAGAGCGTGGGGGGGCGGTCCATCATCCAGCTGCCGCCCATGCCCCAGCCCCAGCGGCCGCCATGGCCCCCATAGCCGAGGCCCCAGCCCCAGCGGGGGTAGAACGGGTCGCCGTAGTAGGGCCAGTAGGCCGGCGTGGCATAGCTTGCCTGCGCGCCGACCTGCAGCACGAGCCGGGCATTGGCGTCGTCGCGCTGCAGCCCCACGCGCGCCAGCGACTGCTGGGCCATGGCTTCGATGGGGGCGAACGATGCAGCCTGGGCCTGCTGCGAGGGCAGGCGCTCCAGTCGGTAGGTGGGCGGTGAGGGCAGGGCCGCCAGCGTCGAGTAGCTGTGCACCGCGCTGTCCACGGTGCGGGTGACGGCGCAGCCGCCGAGCATCAGGGCGGCCGTGGCCAGGGTGATGGAGAAAGCGCAGCGCAGGGTCTTCATGGGTGTCTCCGGAAAGGGGCCGTCATGGTGCGGTCAGCGCTGGCGATGATCGACGGGGCGTTCAGGACAGCTGGACCACCTGCACGCCGGGCAATCCGGGGGCGGCAGGGAAATCCTCGCGGTCGAACGCCTTGTCTCCGTCTTCGCTGGCGATGCCCGTCGCCTTCAGACCCTTGAAGTCGTGCAGTGTTCCATCGAGCAGGTGCGACGGCACGACGTTCTGCAGCGCGTTGAACATGTTTTCCACACGGCCGGGGAATTTCCTGTCCCATTCGCGCAGCATCTCGCCCACCTGCTTGCGCTGCAGGTTCTCCTGGCTGCCGCACAGGTTGCAGGGAATGATGGGGAAGTCGCGGTGCGCGGCCCAGCGCGCGGTGTCCTTCTCGGCCACGTAGGCCAGCGGGCGGATCACCACGTGTTTGCCGTCGTCGCTCACGAGCTTCGGGGGCATGGACTTGAGCTTGCCGCCGAAGAACATGTTGAGCAGCAGGGTCTGCAGGATGTCGTCGCGGTGGTGGCCCAGGGCGATCTTGGTGCAGCCCAGTTCGTCGGCCACGCGGTACAGGATGCCGCGGCGCAGCCGGCTGCACAGGCTGCAGGTCGTCTTGCCTTCGGGGATGAGGCGCTTGACGATGCTGTAGGTGTCTTCGTTCTCGATGTGGAACGGCACGCCCTGCGAGGCCAGGTACTCGGGCAGCACGTGCTCGGGAAACCCCGGCTGCTTCTGGTCGAGGTTCACTGCCACGAGGTCGAAGTGGATGGGCGCGCGCGCCTTGAGCTTGAGCAGGATGTCCAGCAGGGCGTAGCTGTCCTTGCCGCCGGACATGCACACCATGACCTTGTCGCCCTCCTCGATCATCTGGTAGTCCACGATGGCCTTGCCCACCTCGCGGCACAGGCGCTTTTCCAGCTTGTGGGTCTCGCGCTCGATCTTCAGGCGGGCCGGCGCCGCAGCGGCCTCGGCGCTTGCCGCTGCATCGGGCGTGCCGAGGGGCTCGGGGGCGTTGGCGGTCCAGCCGGGCGTGGGGTCGTTGAGGATGGCATTCATGGGGTTCACCACTGTCCTGTCTCGCTGCGGATGGCCACTTCGCAGTCGTCAAAAATTTCCAATTTGGCGATCTTCACGCGCACGCCCAGCACGCCGGGCAGCAGCATGAGCCGGGCGCTGAGCTTGCCGATCAGCGTCTCCAGCAGGTTCACGTGTTCGGCCGTGCACTCGTCGATGATGATCTGGCGCACCTTGCGGTAGTCCAGCACGTGCAGGATGTCGTCGTCGCTCGGGTGCAGGGGTTGCGTGCCCAGGTGCAGCTCGGCATCGACCTGGATGGGCTGCGGCGTGGTCATCTCGTGCGCGAGGATGCCCAGGTTGGCGTCGAAGCGCAAACCGGTGAGCGTGAGGATCTGGGTGCCTGCGGCGTTGTACATGGGGTATGGGAAGGAAAGGGGGAGGGCGGAGCCGGGCTGCGCTCACATCATCGAAAAGTCGCGCTCGAACCGCATCAGGTGCTGGCCGCCATCCACCAGCAGCGTGGTGCCGGTGATGGAGCGGTTTTCCAGCGCGAACTTCACGGTGGCGGCCACGTCGGCGGGCGTGGAAGACCGGCCCAGCGGGCTCAGCGCGTGCAGCTGGCGGAATTTCTCGCCTTCCAGCAGGTGGCTGGTGAGGGTGAGGCCCGGCGCCACCCCCACCACCCGCACCCGGGGCGCGAGGGCCAGCGACAGCATGGTGCCGGCCGCCTCCAGCGCCGCCTTGGAGAGGGTGTAGCTCAGGAAGTCGGGGTTCTGGTTCCAGAGCTTCTGGTCGAGCAGGTTGACCACGGCGCCGTGGATTTCGCCCTGGTCGCCCTCCTCGCCCGCAGCGGCTGCGGCCCGCTGTTCCAGATGCGCATGCAGGCCCTGGGCCAGCAGCACGGGCGCCGCGGTGTTGCTGCGCAGGTGCTGCTCCAGCGTGGCAAACCCGAAGCTGGCGGCATCGTCGTGCTCGAAAAGCGAGGCACTGTTGACCACCGCGTCCACCGCGCCGAAATGCTGCACCACGCGGGGCAGCAGGCCGCGCACGGCGGCCTCGTCCTGGAAATCGGCATCGAAATGGGCGCTGGCACAAGAAAATCGCCGGCATGCTGCTACTGTTTCGATAGCATCCTGCTCGGAATGCCGATAGTGAACGGCCACCTGCCAGCCGCCGGCGGCCAGCGCGAGCGCGATGTCGCGGCCCAGGCGCTTGGCGGCGCCGGTCACCAGCACGGTGCGAGGACGGGAGGGGGAGGGCATCGGGGACAATCGGGACCGTGACGACGACAGAACCCCCAAGTTTAACGACCGCCCTGGCGGCCCACATTGGCCAGGCCATTGCGCAGGCTGGCGGCTGGATCGGTTTCGACCGCTTCATGGCCCTGGCCCTGTACACGCCCGGCCTGGGCTACTACGCCAACGACTCCACCAAGTTCGGCCTGTTGCCCGGATCGGGCAGCGACTTCGTGACCGCGCCCGAGCTGAGCCCCCTGTTCGGCCAGACCCTGGCCGTGCAGGTGGGCGAGGCCCTCGCACGGACCGGAACGCACGAGCTGTGGGAGTTCGGCGCGGGCTCCGGCGCCCTGGCGTTGCAGCTGCTCGATGCCCTGGGCGAACGGGTGCAGCGCTACACCATCGTCGATCTGTCCGGCAGCCTGCGCGTGCGCCAGCAGGCGCTGCTGTCCCCGCATGCGCACAAGGTGCGGTGGGTGGATGCGCTGCCCGACCGCTTTGCGGGCGTGGTGGTGGGCAACGAGGTGCTGGACGCCATGCCGGTGAAGCTGCTGGCCCGCCACGGCGGGCAGGCGGGCGGCGTGTGGCATGAACGCGGCGTGGTGCTGCAGGGCGATGCCTTCGCCTGGGCCGACCGGCCCACCGATCTGCGCCCGCCCGTCGAGGTGGAAGGCCCCCACGACTACCTGACCGAGATCCACCCGCAGGGCGAGGGCTTCATCCGCACCCTGGCCGACCGGCTGGAGCGCGGCGCAGCCTTCCTGCTGGACTATGGGTTCGGCGAGGCGGAGTACTACCACCCCCAGCGCCACATGGGCACGGTGATGTGCCACCAGGGGCACCTGGCCGACAGCGATCCGCTGGTGGCGGTGGGCCGCAAGGACATCACCGCGCACGTCAACTTCACGGCCATGGCATTGGCCGCGCAGGACGCCGGCCTGCAGGTGCTGGGCTACACCACGCAGGCGCACTTTCTCATCAACTGCGGATTGGCCCAGCGCATGGTGGAGCTGCCCCTGCTCGAACGCGCCACGGCCGCCAAGCTGGTCATGGAGCACGAGATGGGCGAGCTGTTCAAGGTGCTGGCCCTGGGCGCGGGCGAACCGTGGGAGCCCGTGGGCTTTTCGCAAGGGGACCGATCCCACCGGCTGTGATGCGCTGTGCCGCCCTGAGCCCTTCGGGTGGGCGCCACCGATGACAGGGTGGTGTCAATTCAGCCGCAGGCCGCTGGCCGCATCGAACAGGTGCGCCTGCGCCGCCACGGGCCGCAACTGAAGCGCGTCGCCCGGCCGCACGTCGATGCGGTCGCGGAACGCCGCCAGGATGTCGTGCCGGCCATCGAGCCGCAGCGCCACCTGGGTTTCCGAGCCCGTGGGCTCCACCACGACGACCTGGGCCGGCAGGCCCGCGCCGCTGGTGTCCAGCGCGAAGTGCTCGGGCCGGGCCCCGTACAGCACGCAGTCGCCATGGCGCCCGCGGGGCGGGCGGGCCAGGGGCAGGCGCAAGCCGTCGTCGGTGACCACGCTGGCGTCGCCGTCCAGATGCAACCGGCCGGGAATGAAATTCATGGCCGGCGAGCCGATGAACCCCGCCACGAAAGCATTGGCCGGCCGGTCGTACAGATCGAGGGGCGCACCCACCTGCTCGATCACCCCGTCCTTGAGCACCACGATGCGGTCGGCCAGGGTCATGGCCTCCACCTGGTCGTGCGTGACGTACACCGTGGTGGTGCCCAGGCGCTGGTGCAGCGCCTTGATTTCGGTGCGCACCTGCACGCGCAGCTTGGCATCGAGGTTGGACAGCGGCTCGTCGAACAGGAAGGCATCGGGCTGGCGCACGATGGCGCGGCCCATGGCCACGCGCTGGCGCTGGCCGCCCGAGAGCTGGCGCGGCGTGCGGTCCAGCAAGGCTTCCAGGCCCAGGACGGCGGCCACCTCGTCCACCCGGCGCCGGATGGCGGCCTGGCTCTCGCCCTGCAGCTTCAGCGAGAAGCCCAGGTTCTGCGCCACCGTCATGTGGGGGTAGAGCGCGTAGTTCTGGAACACCATGGCGATGTTGCGGTCCTTGGGCGCCACGTCGTTGATCACGCGCCCGCCCAGCCGGATCTCGCCGCTGGTGATGGTTTCGAGCCCCGCGATGGCGCGCAGCAGCGTGGACTTGCCGCAGCCCGAGGGCCCGACGAGCGCGACGAACTCGCCGTCGCGGATGTGGATGTCCACCCCGTGGATCACGGGTGTGCCGCCGTAGTGCTTGACGATCTGGTGAAGGGACAGTTCGGCCATGTCAGTCCTTGACGCCGCCGGCCGTGAGCCCGCGCACGAGGTAGGTGCGCACGAGCACCGTGAAGATCACCACCGGGAACATCACCAGCGTGCCGCTGGCGGCGATCTTGGTCCACTCCCAGCCTTCGTACTGCAGGAAGTTGACGATGGCCACCGGGGCGGTGACGGCATTCGTGCGCGTGAGGATCAGTGCGTAGAAGAAGTCGTTCCACGAGAAGATGAAGCACAGCACAGCGGTGGCCGCCAGCCCAGGCGCCGCCAGCGGCAGCGTGATGCGCCAGAAGGCCTGCCAGACGCCGCAGCCGTCGATGTAGGCCGCCTCTTCGAGCGCGGTGGGCACCGCTTCGAAGAAGGTCTGCATCAGCCAGATCACGATCGCCAAATTGAAGGTCAGATAGACGATGGCCAGGCCCACGATGGTGTCCTGCAGGCCGAGCCAGCGGTAGGCCAGGAAGAACGGGATGGTGAAGGCGATGGGCGGCGCCATGCGCGTCACCAGGATCCACAGGGCCACCTGGCGCCGCCACCGGAACTGCCAGCGCGTCAGCGCATAGGCGGCCGGCACGCCGATCAGCAGCGACAGGCCGGTGGACAGGGTGCTGACCGCCAGGCTGTTCCAGAACGACTTGAGGAAGTTGCCCTGCAGCAGGCTGCGAAAGCCCTCCAGCGTGGGCGTGAAGAGCAGGCGGTCCTCGAAGATGTCCGCGCCGGGCCGGAAGGCCAGCTGCACCAGCCACAGGAAGGGGAACATCACCACCAGCAGCAGAGCGACGGCCACGAGGCCGCGCGCGTGGCGGCGCAGCCATCCGGCACGCCGCGCATCTGGCAAGGGCAGCGTGGCAGGGGGCGGCGTGAACGTGGAGGGCAGGGGCAGGGCGGCTTCAGCGTTTGTCATGGTCGTTCCATCCGAGTCGGCCCACCAGCCAGCTGAGCGCGAACACGCCCGCGAGAATCACCATCGCGATCGCGCTGGCGTACCCCCAGTAGGAGAAGTTGAAGGCCTGGATGAAGCCGTAGTAGTTGGTCACCTCGGTCACCGTGCCCGGGCCGCCATCGGTCAGCACGTAGATCAGTGGAAAGGCCTTGAAGCTGTCGATCAGCCGGAACAGGCCGCACACCACCAGCACCGGCCGCAGGTAGGGCAGCACGATGTACCGGAACAGTTGCCAGCGGTTGGCCCCGTCCAGGCTCGCGGCCTCCAGCGGGTCGTCCGGCACCATCTGCAGCGTGGCCAGCACCATCAGCAGGGTGAACGGAAACCACTGCCAGGTGTCGGCGATGGAGATGGCCCACAAGGCCGTGTCGGGGTTGGCGATCAGCGAGCGCACCGGCAGGCCCACCGCCTCCAGCGCGCGGTGCAGAGGGCTCACGTCGGGCGTGTACAGGATCTTCCAGATCAGCGCCACCACGATGGGCGGCAGCACCATGGGGATCAGGAACGCCGTGCGCGTGGCGCCCAGCAGCTTGGAGCGCCCGTTGAGCAGCAGGGCCAGGCCCAGCCCCACGCCCAGTTGCAGCGCCACGCTGGAGACCGACAGCTGCAGCTGCGTGGCGATGGAGCGCAGAAAGCGCGCGTCCTCCAGCAGGTGGCGGTAGTTCACCAGCGGATCGTCGAAGCGGAAAGTGCCGGCCGCGTCGGTGAGGCTCAGGGGCGTGAAGCTCGTCACCAGCAGTGCCGTGGCCGGCGCCAGCGTGATGACCAGCAGCACGGCCAGCGAGGGCAGCAGGCCCCACAGGAAGGCGCGGCGGCGCGCCGCTTCCCAGCCGAGGCCGGGGCGCAGAGTCAAGGTGCTCACTGCCGGCTCACAGCTTCAGCCCGGCGCGCTGGAGCTCGGTGATCGACTGGGCCTGCGCCTGCTGCAGCGCCTGCCGGGCGCTGGCCTGGCCGGAAGCGATCAGCGCGATCGCCTTGTTGAGCTGCTGGTCCACTTGCGGGTAGACCGACACCGTGCGGTACTTCATGTGCCCGGTCTTGGAGGCCAGCTCGATCGAGTCCAGTGCCAGTTGCGCCAGGTCGTTGCCGTTGATGACCTGCCTGGCGCGGAACTCCCGGGAGTCGATGTCCGAACGGCGCGCCGGCGAGCCGTACCCGGCCAGCACCGCTTTGCGCGTGGTCTGCTTGGACAGCGCCCACTGGATGAAGGCCCACGCGGCCTCCTTGTTCTTCGACCCCGTCGGAATGCCCAGGCCATGCACGGCCGTGCCCGGAAAGCGCCCTGCAGGCCCCTTGGGCACCTGGCCGAACTGCAGTGTCTTCAAGGTCTTGCTGGAGGCCGGGTCCCCCAGTTGCGCGAGATGCAACTGCCCCGCATCGGTGAAATTGACGCGGCCGAGCTTGAGCGCCTGGGTCACCTGGTCGGGCGTGTAGGTGATGGCACCGTCGGGCCCGAACTCTCGCAGCAGGCTGGCGTAGTACTCGGCCGCTGCGATGGCTTCGGGCGTGTCCAGCGTGGGGTACAGGTCGTCCGGTGCCTTGCGGAACACGTCGCCACCGAAGGCATGCAGATAAGGCACGAAGGTCCAGCCGTAGTGGCTGTCGGACACGAAGCCCGCCACGCGCTCCTTCTTGTTCACGGCGCGCAGCACCTTCACCAGGTCGTCCGTGGTGTCGGGGTAGGCCAGGCCGGCCTGCTGCACCAGATCGAAGCGCGAGGAGGCGGACAGCAGCGCCTCGGCCGTCCAGGGAATGCCGTAGAGCTTGCCGTCCTTGCCGGTCTCGGGTGCGCGCGCGCCGGGCAAAAAGTCGTTCACGTCCCAGTCGGCGGGGGTGAGGTTGGGGTTCCTGATGAAATCGTCGAGCGGCGCGAGCCAGCCCGAGTGGATCCATCGGCTCGAGTAGATGAAGGTCACGTTGACCACGTCGTAGGCCGAGCCTTTGGTGGACAGCTCCAGGTCGGCACGCTGGTTGTAGACCGGGAACGAAGGCGTGTCGAAGTTCACCCTGGCGCCCGTGAGCGACTCGAACTCGGGCAGGTACTGCTGCAGCAGCTTGGGGTAGGCCGCGCTGAAGGTCGAGACATTCAGGGTCACGCCCTGGAACTTCTTCGCACCGCTCTGCGCCTTCGCAAAGCCGGGCAGCAGGGCGGTGGCGCCCAGGGCCGATGCGGCCTGGAGCCACTGGCGTCGTTGGGTCATGTCGATGGCTCCGTGGCGTCAGGCGGTCGCGGTAATGACGCTGTCGATCTGCGCGTCGTTGGTGGCTTCGGGCCGCACGCGGGTGCGGCTGCGGCGCCCGTCCACCGCCACGGCGGGCTCGCCGTGTACCGTGACGCGGCGCACCACGCGGGCCTGGGTGCCGTAGTCGTTGATCGCGAAGTGCTGCGTCGCCCGGTTGTCCCAGATCGCCACGTCGTCCTGCTGCCACTGCCAGCGCACGGTGTTCTCCAGGCGGACCACGCGGTTTTGCAGGATCTCGAAGAGGCGTGCCGATTCGGTGCTGGAAAAGCCCGCGATCTTCTTGACGAAGTGGCCCAGCAGCAGCGCGCGCTCGCCCGATACGGGGTGCACGTGCACCACGGGGTGCTCGGCTTCGAACACGGAGGACACGAACACCTTGCGGTGGTGGTTCAGCCGTTCCTCCTCGACCACCACGCGCTCGGCGCCGTAGTCGTAGTCGTTGCTGTGCACGGCCCACAGGCCGTCCGCCAGGCGCTGGAGGTCTTCGGGCAGGCGGGCGTAGGCCGCCGCCGTGTTGGCCCACACCGTGTCGCCGCCGTAGGCCGGGATGGTCACGCCGCGCAGGATGCCGTACTTGGGGAACGCGTCGATGAAGGTCACGTCGGTGTGCCACGAATCGGCACGGCCACCGCCCTTGGAGGCGTCGAGTTCGAAGATGCGCGTGCCCGTGGGCGAGGGCACCGTGGGATGGGCCACGGTCTTGCCCAGGCGCGCGCCGAATGCCTGGTGCGCGGCATCGTCCAGGTGCGCCTGGCCGCGGAAGAACAGCACCTTGTGGCGCACCAGCGCGGCGGTGAGGTCGGCGATGGTCGCGTCGTCCAGTTCGCCCGACAGTTGAAGGCCGAGCACTTCACCGCCCAGGCTGCCTGCCACGCGGCGGATGCGCAGGTTTCCAAAGGACGTATCGAACCGGGATGGGGATGTTTCGCTCACGGGCAGCTCCAGCGGGGAAAGGGTGATGGCCCGATTCTGGAGACCGCCATGGCGGACGCGAAGCGACCAAATCGGATATGCAAGCAACCCGAACATCGGGCCATATCCATAGGCCGAAAAGATGGAAGGGCGCTGCCGGCCCGTTACCCGTTACCCGTTA
>NZ_BAAJYT010000120.1:0-10797 GCF_057541515.1 Acidovorax sp. KNOB132 | reverse complement strand
GGCCGCGGAGCAGGCCGCGCCCGCAGGCGCCGGTGGCGACTGCGGGGGGCTTCATAGGCTTTCGCCGAACTTGAGCAGGTTGCCGTGTGGGTCGATCACGTACAGCTCGCGCATGCCCCAGGGCTGCTCGCGCGGGGGATCGACGGCCAGGCCGCGCGCGGCGAAGTCGGCATGCAGCGCGCGCGTGTCGCCCCGCACGTAGCAGGAGGTGTTCTCGGCGATGTGGCGCTCGGTGCAGAGCCAGAAATGCAGCTCGCAGCCGTCGCGCTCGGCGATGAGGTAGTCGTCCGTGTGCAGCCGGGGCATGAACCCCAGCCGGTCGGCGCAGAAGGCCGCGCTCTCGTCCAGGTCGAGCGAGGCCAGCACGGGAACGGTCGCGTGCACGAGCCGGGCCGGCGCGGGTGGGCGGCTCACGGGGTCGCTCACATCCGCTTGCCGGTGGCGGCGTCGAACCAGTGCAGGCGCGACGGGCGCGGCGCGACGTGGATGGTGTCGCCGGGCTGGGGCGAGTGCGTGCCTTCTTCCACGCGCACGATGAGGGATTCGCCGTTCATGCGGGCGTACACCAGGCGTTCGGCGCCCAGCAGCTCGACGGTCTCGACCTGCACGGCCCAGCCGGTGGCGCCGATGTCCAGGTGCTCGGGGCGGATGCCGAGGATCGCGCCCTGCTTGCCGCCTTCCGCGTTTTGGAGCAGGTTCATGGGCGGCGAGCCGATGAAGCTGGCCACGAAGGTCGAAGCCGGCGAGTGGTAGACCTCCTCGGGCGTGCCGAACTGCTCCATCACGCCGCCGTTCATGACGATCATGCGCTGCGCGAGCGTCATGGCCTCGACCTGGTCGTGGGTGACGAACAGGCTGGTGATGCCCAGTTCGCGGTGCAGCTTCTGGATCTCCAGGCGGGTCTGCGCGCGCAGCTTGGCGTCCAGGTTGGACAGCGGCTCGTCGAACAGGAACACCTGCGGCTGGCGCACGATGGCGCGCCCCATGGCCACGCGCTGGCGCTGGCCGCCGGACAGCTCGCGCGGCTTGCGCTCCAGCAGGTGGCCCAGCTCCAGGATCTTGGCGGCCTTGTCCACGCGCCGCTTGATCTCGTCCTTGGGCACCTTGGCGATCTTCAGGCCGTAGGCCATGTTGTCGAAGTTCGTCATGTGCGGGTAGAGCGCGTAGTTCTGGAACACCATGGCGATGTCCCGCTCGGCGGGCTCGAGGTTGTTCACCACGCGCGGGCCGATGGCGATCTCGCCGCCGCTGATCTCTTCCAGGCCCGCGACCATGCGCAGCAGGGTGGATTTGCCGCAGCCCGACGGGCCGACGATCACGATGAATTCGCCATCCTGGATTTCGGCGCTGACGCCGTGGATGACCGGGTTGGCCTTGGGGCCGGCGCCGTAGCGCTTGATGACGTTGCGAAGCGAGAGGGATGCCATATCTTTGGGATTCTTGTCAGATCGATCGGTGGTCGTTGACCGTTATTTCTCGGTGTCCACGAGGCCCTTGACGAACCACTTCTGCATGAGCATCACCACCACGGCCGGCGGAAGCATGGCCAGGATGGCCGTCGCCATGACGATGTTCCATTCGTTCTGGCCGTCCCCGCCGGCGATCATGCGCTTGATGCCGATCACCACCGGGTACATGTCTTCGCTCGTGGTGGCCAGCAGCGGCCACAGGTACTGGTTCCAGCCGTAGATGAACTGGATCACGAAGAGGGCGGCGATCGAGGTCTTGGACAGCGGGATCAGGATGTCCTTGAAGAACCGCATCGGGCCCGCGCCGTCCATGCGCGCGGCCTCGACCAGCTCGTCGGGCACGGTCAGGAAGAACTGGCGGAACAGGAACGTGGCCGTGGCCGATGCGATCAGCGGCACGGTCAGGCCCGCGTAGCTGTTGAGCATGCCGAGGTCGGACACCACCTGGTACGTCGGGCCGATGCGCACTTCCACGGGCAGCATCAGCGTGATGAAGATCAGCCAGAAGCACAGGCCCTTGAAGGGAAAGCGGAAGTACACGATGGCGAAGGCCGACAGCAGCGAGATGGCGATCTTGCCGAAGGTGATGACCAGGGCCGACACCAGGCTGACCCACATCATGCGGGCCACCGGGGCCGTGGAGCCCGCGCCCGCGTCGCGGCCGAACAGGGCGGCCTTGTAGGTCTCCCAGAAGTGGCCGCCGGGCAGCAGCGGCATGGGGGCCTGCACGATCTCCTGCGCGGTGTGCGTGGAGGCGACGAACGCCAGGTACAGCGGAAAGGCGACGATCAGCACGCCCAGCACCATGATCACATGGGCCAGGATGCCGGCGGTCAGGCGGCGCTCAACCATGGGCGGCCTCCATCAAGGAAACGCATTGCATCGGGCGTTGCATCAGTAGTTCACTTTCTTTTCGACATAGCGGAACTGCACCACGGTGAGCGCGACGACGATCAGCATCAGCACCACCGATTGCGCGGCGGAGCCGCCCAGGTCCATGGCCTTGAAGCCGTCGTAATAGACCTTGTAGACCAGGATGGCCGTGTCCTTGCCCGGGCCGCCCTGCGTGGCCGCATCGACGATGGCGAAGGTGTCGAAGAAGGCATAGACCACGTTGATGACCAGCAGGAAGAACGTGGTGGGCGACAGCAACGGGAACTGGATGGTCCAGAAGCGGCGCCACGGGCGCGCGCCGTCGATGGCCGCGGCTTCGATGAGCGACTTGGGGATCGACTGCAGCCCGGCCAGGAAGAACAGGAAGTTGTAGGAGATCTGCTTCCACACCGAGGCCATCACGATCAGCGTCATGGCCTGGCCCGAGTCGAGCAGGTGGTTCCAGTGGATGCCGACCTTCTCCAGGCCGTAGGCCACCACGCCGAGCGACGGCGAGAACATGAACACCCACAGCACCGCGGCCACGGCGGGCGCGACGGCGTAGGGCAGGATCAGCATGGTCTTGTAGAACATGGCCGCCTTGACCACGCGGTCGGCGAAGATCGCCAGCATCAGCGACAGGCTGATGCCGATGCCCGCCACCAGCACGGAGAACATGGCCGTGGTCTTGAACGACTCCACGTAGCTGCCGTCGTTGAAAAGCTGGCGGAAGTTGGCCAGGCCCACCCATTCGGTGGAGGTTCCGAAGGCGTCCTGCAGCTGCATCGACTGCACCAGCGCCTGGCTGGCAGGCCAGAAGAAGAAGACCAGGATGATGGCCATCTGCGGCGCGATGAGCAGCCAGGGCAGCCAGGCAGATTTGAAACGGACGCGTTTTTCCATGGGGCGGAAGGTTGGGAGAAATCGGCGCTTCCCAAAGCAAAAAGCAGATGGATGACCCATCTGCTTTTTACGGTTGGCGAAACGGTCAGTTTAAGCCGTATTACGACTTGTTCGCCTTCTGGAAGCGTTCCAGTTGCTCGTTTCCACGCTTGACGATCGTGTCCAGCGCTTCCTTGGCGGTCTTCTTGCCGGACCACACCTGTTCGAGCTCTTCGTCCTCGATTGCGCGGATCTGCACGTAGTTGCCCAGGCGGATGCCGCGGCTCTTGTCGGTCACCTTGCGGATCATCTGCGTCACGGCCACGTCGGTGCCGGGATTCTGCTGGTAAAAGCCCGACTTCTCGGTCAGCTCATACGCGGCCTTGGTGACGGGCAGGTAGCCGGTGCGCTTGTGGCTGGCGGACTGCACTTCGGGCGTGGAGATGAACTGGAAGAACTGCGCCACGCCCTTGTATTCGGCAGGCTTCTTGCCGGCCATGACCCACAGGCTCGCGCCGCCGATCACGGTGTTCTGCGGTGCGCCGGGCACGTCGGGGTAGTAGGGCAGGGGAGCCAGGCCGTAGGCGAACTTGGCGTTCTTGGCCACGTTGCCGTAGAAGCCCGACGACGTGTTGATCATGGCGCACTCGCCGGACACGAAGCTGGCCTCGGGCACGTTGCCGCGGCCCTTGTAGACGAACAGGCCCTGCTTGGCCATGTTGGCCAGGTTCTCGATGTGGCGCACGTGCAGGGGCGAATCGACCTTGAGGCGCGCGTCCAGGCCCTGCAGGCCGTTGGACTTGCTGGCGAACTCCACGTTGTGCCAGGCCGAGAAGCTCTCGACCTGCGTCCAGTTCTGCCAGGCCGTGGTGAACGGGCACTTGTGGCCCGAGGCCTTGAGCTTGGCCGCCGCGTTGACCACTTCGGGCCAGGTGGCAGGTGCCTTGTCGGTGGGCAGGCCGGCCGCCTTGAAGGCGTCCTTGTTGAAGTAGAAGATGGTGGTGGAGCTGTTGAACGGGAAGCTCAGCATCTGGCCGTTGGGGGCCGTGTAGTAGCCGGCCACGGCGGGGATGTAGGCGGCCGGGTCGAACTTCGCGCCCGCGTCCTGCATCACCTTGCCCACGGGCACGATGGCGCCCTTGCTGGCCATCATGGTGGCCGTGCCCACTTCGAACACCTGCAGGATGTGCGGTGCGTTGCCGGCACGGAAGGCGGCGATGGAGGCCGTCATGGACTCGTCATACGTGCCCTTGTAGGTCGGCACGATCTTGTATTCCTTCTGGCTCTCGTTGAACTGCTTGGCCAGGTCGTTCACCCACTCGCCGTTGACCGCGGTCATCGAATGCCACCATTGGATCTCGGTCTGTGCCTGCGCCGTGGCGCAGAGCGAAGCGGCGATGGCGGCAGCGGCCGCCAGGTGCTTGAATTGCATGAAAACTCCTCGAATCGATACGAAATGCACGAAGCGCCGATGGTAGGACGCATTTCGTGACACGAATATGTCGTTGTCGCATAGGCCCACGCAGTGATCAAGCGGGGAAACCCGTCGCGGCGCAGGGCCCCGCCATGGCCGCCAAACGGGCGCCAGTGCTGGCGATTTCGTGACAATTCCGTGACAGATCGGCGGTGGCGGGAGTCGCCTTGGCGACTGGTGCCGTGCACCATTTCAGCGAATTGCAAGGATGCCAGCAGGGTTTTGTGCGGTGCACAATGATCTCGCGTCCCCATTTCGGGGCTGATCGCGGGGCCGAATCCCGCGCCTTTTCCTTTTCCGATCCTCCGGACCTTTCCATGGCCAAAACCTCTCTGGACAAAAGCAAGATCAAGTTCCTGTTGCTCGAGGGCATCCACCCGTCCGCGCTCGACGTGCTGCGCGGTGCGGGCTACACGCAGATCGAGGCGATCTCCGGCGCGCTGCCCGACGACGAGCTCAAGCGCAAGATCGCCGATGCGCACTTCGTGGGCATCCGCTCGCGCACCCAGCTGACGGCCGAGGTCTTCGCCCAGGCGCACAAGCTCGTGGCCGTGGGGTGCTTTTGCATCGGCACCAACCAGGTGGACCTGAACGCCGCGCGCGAGCGCGGCATCGCCGTGTTCAACGCGCCGTACTCCAATACCCGCTCGGTGGCCGAACTGGTGCTGGCCGAGGCCATCCTGCTGTTGCGCGGCATTCCCGAGAAGAACGCGGTGGCGCACCGCGGCGGCTGGCTGAAGTCGGCCGACAACGCCTACGAGATCCGCGGCAAGACGCTGGGCATCGTGGGCTACGGCTCCATCGGCACGCAGCTGTCGGTGCTGGCCGAGGGCCTGGGCATGCACGTGATCTTCCACGACGTGGTCAACAAGCTGCCCCTGGGCAATGCGCGCCAGGCGCCTTCGCTGCACGCGCTGCTGGGGCAGGCCGACATCGTGAGCCTGCACGTGCCCGAGCTGCCTTCCACGCAGTGGATGATCGGCGCGGCCGAGATCGCGGCGATGAAGCCGGGCGGCATCCTCATCAACGCCGCGCGCGGCACGGTGGTGGAGATCGAGCCGCTGGCCGAGGCGCTCCGCGCCAAGAAGCTGCTGGGCGCCGCCATCGACGTGTTCCCGGTCGAGCCGCGCACCAACAAGGACGAGTTCCTGTCGCCGCTGCGCGGGCTGGACAACGTGATCCTCACCCCGCACATCGGCGGCTCCACCATGGAGGCGCAGGCCAACATCGGGCTCGAAGTGGCCGAGAAGCTGGTCAAGTACAGCGACAACGGCACCTCGATCTCGTCGGTCAACTTCCCCGAGGTGGCGCTGCCCGCGCACCCGGGCAAGCACCGGCTGCTGCACATCCACCAGAACGTGCCGGGCGTGCTGTCGCAGATCAACCAGATCTTCTCGGACAACCGGATCAACATCGCCGCCCAGTACCTGCAGACCAACGAGAAGGTGGGCTACGTGGTGATCGACATCGACGCCCAGTCGTCCGACCTGGCGCAGGACGAGCTGGCCAAGGTGCCGGGCACGATCCGCAGCCGCGTGCTGTTCTGACCGGCCGGGCCGGCCGCCAGGGGCTCCGCCGGCCTGCCTTGGGATTGGGTGCCAAAACGGCCTCCAGCACAATGAAAACGCCGGCATGATGCTATAGAAATAGTAGCATCCGGGGTGCGGTCGTTGCCGCAGCGGCTGGCGGGGCGGTCCCGGCCCCCGGGACCGCCCGGAGGCTGGCATAAAATCGCGGCCCCGAGGCACAGGGGCGCCCCACGCGCCCGACCCAGGTTGACCCCATGAACGTTCCCATAGCGCTGGCTGCCCTGCAGGCGCAGGCCGCCGAGCCCGCCCGCCTGCGAGAGATTCCCTACAACTACACCTCGTTTTCCGACCGGGAAATCGTCATCCGCCTGCTCGGGTCTCCGTCCTGGGACGTGCTCGACCAGCTGCGCCGCGAGCGCCGCACCGGCCGCTCGGCCCGCATGCTCTATGAAGTGCTGGGCGACATCTGGGTGGTGCAGCGCAACCCCTATCTGCAGGACGACCTGCTGGACAACCCCGACCGGCGCAAGCTGCTGGTCGAGGCGCTGGAGCACCGCCTGGCCGAGATCGGCAAGCGCCGCACGCCGGCCGACGACTCCGGCCGCGACCAGCTCGTGGGCCAATTGGTGGACGCCGCCCGCCGTGCCATCGCCGAGTTCGACGCCACCTTCATCGAGGCGGCGCAACTGCGCCGCCAGGTGCAAAAGCGCCTGGGCCGCCACACGGCCAAGGACAACATCAAGTTCGACGGCCTCTCGCGCGTGTCCCACGTGACCGACGCGACCGACTGGCGCGTCGAATACCCGTTCGTGGTGCTCACCCCCGACACCGAGGCCGAGATGGCCGCGCTGGTCAAGGCCTGCATCGACCTGGAGATGACCATCATCCCGCGCGGCGGCGGCACCGGCTACACCGGCGGCGCCATTCCGCTCACCTGGCGCAGCGTGGTCATCAACACCGAGAAGCTCGAAGCCATGACCGAGGTGGAAATGCGCCGCCTCCCGGGCATGGACCGCGAGGTCGCCACGGTGTGGACCGAGGCCGGCGTGGTCACCCAGCGCGTGGCCGATGCGGCCGAGCGCGCGGGCTACGTGTTCGCCGTGGACCCGACCAGCGCCGAGGCCTCTTGCATCGGCGGCAACATCGCCATGAACGCCGGCGGCAAGAAGGCCGTGCTGTGGGGCACGGCGCTCGACAACCTCGCCAGCTGGCGCATGGTGACGCCCGACGCCCAGTGGCTGGAGGTGACCCGTGTGAACCACAACATGGGCAAGATCCACGACGCCGAGGTGGCCAGCTTCGAGCTGCAGTACTTCGAGGCCGACGGCAGGACGCCGATCCGCACCGAACGCCTGGACATCCCCGGCAAGACCTTCCGCAAGGAGGGCCTGGGCAAGGACGTGACCGACAAGTTCCTGTCGGGCCTGCCCGGTATTCAGAAAGAGGGCTGCGACGGCCTCATCACCAGCGCGCGCTGGGTGGTGCACCGCATGCCCGAGCACACGCGCACCGTGTGCCTGGAGTTCTTCGGCAACGCCAAGGATGCGGTGCCCAGCATCGTGGAGATCAAGGACTTCATGTTCGCCGAGCAGCAGCGCAGCGGCGTGCTGCTGGCAGGCCTGGAACACCTGGACGACCGCTACCTGAAGGCCGTGGGCTACGCCACCAAGAGCAAGCGGCACGGCGGCGGCCTGCCGAAGATGGTGCTGTTCGGCGACATCGCGGGCGACAACGCCGACGACGTGGCGCGCGTGACCAGCGAGGTCGTGCGGCTGGCCAATTCGCGCTCGGGCGAGGGCTTCGTCGCCATCAGCCCCGAGGCGCGCAAGAAGTTCTGGCTGGACCGCAAGCGCACGGCCGCCATCAGCCGCCACACCAACGCCTTCAAGATCAACGAAGACGTGGTGATCCCGCTGCCGCGCATGGCCGAGTACACCGACGGCATCGAGCGCATCAACATCGAGCTGTCGCTGCGCAACAAGATCGCGCTGTGCGATGCGCTGGAAGACTTCTTCCTGCGCGGCAACCTGCCGCTGGGCCGCCAGGACGACGCGCACGAGATCCCGTCGGCCGAGCTGCTGGAAGACCGCGTGGGCCAGGCCGTGGCGCTGGTGGGCGAGGTGCGCGCGCTGTGGACCGGATGGCTGCGCGACGTGGAGCCGCTCTTCGCCCAGCTGCAGGACCACACGCTGCGCGCGAGCTGGAAGACCCAGCTGCGCGAGCCGCTGGCCAAGATCTTCGCCGGCGCCGCCTTCCAGCCCATCATGGACGAGGCCCAGGCCATCCACCAGCGCGTGCTCAAGGGCCGCGTGTGGGTGGCGCTGCACATGCATGCCGGCGACGGCAACGTGCACACCAACATCCCGGTCAACAGCGACGACTACCGCATGCTGCAGACGGCCCATGAGGCCGTGGCGCGCATCATGGTGCTGGCCCGCCAGCTCGACGGCGTGATCTCGGGCGAGCACGGCATCGGCATCACCAAGCTGGAGTTTTTGACCGACGACGAGCTGCGGCCGTTCGCCGACTACAAGCAGCGCGTGGATCCCGAAGGGCGCTTCAACAAAGGCAAGCTGCTGCGAAATCAGGAGCGTGGTGCGCTAGTGGATATTGCCCGGGAGCCCGGTTCGGCCCGCAACTCGCTGATGTTCGCCGACCTGACCAACGCCTACACGCCGAGCTTCGGCCTGATGGGGCACGAGTCGCTGATCATGCAGCAGAGCGCCATCGGCGCCATCGCCGATTCGGTCAAGGACTGCCTGCGCTGCGGCAAGTGCAAGCCCGTGTGCGCCACCCACGTGCCGCGCGCCAGCCTGCTGTACAGCCCGCGCAACAAGATCCTCGCCACCTCGCTGCTGGTCGAGGCCTTCCTGTACGAGGAGCAGACGCGCCGGGGCGTGTCGATCAAGCACTGGCAGGAGTTCGAGGACGTGGCCGACCACTGCACCGTGTGCCACAAGTGCTACACGCCGTGCCCGGTCAAGATCGACTTCGGCGACGTGACCATGAACATGCGCAACCTGCTGCGCAAGATGGGCAAGAAGACCTTCCGCCCGGGCAACGCGCTGGCCATGACCATGCTCAACGCCACCAACCCCGACACCATCAAGCTGATGCGCAGCGCCATGGTCGGCGTGGGCTTCAAGGCCCAGCGCATCGCCGTGGACCTGCTGCGCAAGGTGGGCCGCCGCCAGACCGCGCGGCCGCCGGCCACGGTGGGCACCGCGCCGGTCAAGGAGCAGGTGATCCACTTCATCAACAAGAAGCTGCCCGGCGGCCTGCCCAAGAAGACGGCGCGCGCGCTGCTGGACATCGAGAACAAGGACTACGTGCCCATCATCCGCAACCCGGCCACGACCACGGCCGAGACGGAGGCGGTGTTCTACTTTCCCGGCTGCGGCTCCGAGCGCCTGTTCAGCCAGGTGGGCCTGGCCACGCAGGCCATGCTGTGGCATGCGGGCGTGCAGACCGTGCTGCCGCCGGGCTACCTGTGCTGCGGCTACCCGCAGCGCGGCAGCGGCCAGTTCGAGAAGGCCGAGAAGATGATCACCGACAACCGGGTGCTCTTTCACCGCGTGGCCAACACGCTCAACTACCTCGACATCAAGACCGTGGTGGTGAGCTGCGGCACCTGCTACGACCAGCTGCAGGGCTACGACTTCGGCAAGATCTTCCCGGGCAGCCGCATCATCGACATCCACGAATACCTGCTGGAAAAGGGCGTGACCCTGCAGGGCAAGGGCGCCTACCTGTACCACGAGCCCTGCCACAACCCCATGAAGCTGCAGGACTCGGTCAAGACCGTGAAGGCGCTGGTGGGGCCGCAGGTGCTCAAGAGCGAGCGCTGCTGCGGCGAATCCGGCACGCTGGGCGTGACGCGGCCCGACATCTCCACGCAGGTGCGCTTTCGCAAGGAAGAGGAAATCAGGAAGGGCGAGGCCGCGCTGCGGGCCAGCGGCGCAGCGGGCGCGCAGGACAACGTGAAGATCCTCACCAGCTGCCCCAGCTGCCTGCAGGGCCTGAACCGCTACCAGGACGACCTGAACAACGGCCTGCTGGAGGCCGACTACATCGTCGTCGAGATGGCGCGCGAGATCCTCGGCGACCAATGGATGCCCGAATACGTGCAGCGCGCCAATGCGGGCGGCATCGAGCGGGTGCTGGTCTGATGGCGGCCACGGCGCCTGCTGCGGCCACCGTGCCCGGTTGCCCGCTGTGCGATGGCGACGGCGGCGCACTGGTCTGGCGCGGCCCGAAGCTGCGCGTGATCCGCGCGCAGGAGGCCGGCTTTCCGGCCTTCTACCGCGTGGTGTGGAACGCGCACGCGGCGGAGTTCACCGACCTGGACGCGGGCGGCCGCCTGCACTGCATGGAGGCCGTGGCGGCGGTGGAGACCGCGCTGCGCGCCCATGTGGAGCCGGACAAGATCAATCTGGCCGCGCTCGGCAACATGGTGCCGCACCTGCACTGGCACGTGATCGCGCGCTTTGCCTGGGACAGCCATTTCCCCGGCGCCGTGTGGGCCACGCCGCAGCGCGACCGCGCGCCCGAGCGCGAGGCCGAGGTGGCC
>NZ_BAAJYT010000119.1:0-10879 GCF_057541515.1 Acidovorax sp. KNOB132 | reverse complement strand
CTGCGGGGCGCTGGTGCGCGCTGGCGGCCCCGGCCCACGCCGCGGCGGAAAACGCAGGGGCGCAGACGGTGCGATGGGCGGGCCGCGGCCTGGCTTTGCCGGCGGACCGGGTGTGGGCACGGCCCTTCGCTTTCCATCTGGGCCGGCTGGCCGGGTACGCCCTGGCGGGCGCGATGGCGGCCTGGGCCATGGACCGCCTGGCCTGGCTGACCCAGCACGCGGCTGCGCTGCGGCCGGCCTGGACGCTGCTGCACGTCGCCGTGCTCGCCTGGGCCGTACTGCTGGTGTTCCAGGCGCGGCAGCCGGCCTGGGTGGACCATGCGGGCCGGGTGCTGTGGCAGCGGGTCGCCCCCTGGGTGCGCTCGCCCGGCGGCCTGTTCTCCACGGGCCTGGCCTGGGCCTGCATGCCCTGCGGCCTGCTGTACTCCGCGCTGCTGCTCGCGGCGTTGACCGGAAACCCCTGGCGCGGCGCGCTGGCCATGGTGTGCTTCGGCGTGGGTGGCGCGGCCTGGCTGGTGGCAGGCCAGTGGCTTTGGCAACGGCTGCGGGGCGGCGGAGCCGCGGGGGACGCGCGGGGCGGGTGGGGCGTGCGGTTGTCCGGCCTGCTGCTGTTCGGCATTGCCGCCTGGGGGCTGTGGATGGACGTTTTCCACCGCCAGGCCGAGCCCTGGTGCCTGTAGCCAATCCCTGCGCGCAGGGGGTTGACAAAGCCTATCGTGACCGTAGTCCGTGAAGTTTTTGACATTTGATTCGGGGGTGTATTAACTGGTGATAATGGTTACCAATACCCCGGCGTCCCCGTGGCGCCCTCCGGTGCCCCCCGAAAGTGACTAATCCCCTCCTCATCGATGTCGGCCGGCTGCGTGTAGGCATGTACATCCAGCTCGATCTGGGCTGGATGAACCACCCTTTTCCGGTCAGCAGTTTCCGCATCGCCTCGCCGGAGCAGATCAGTACCCTGGCCGCCCTGGGCCTGTCCCAGGTGCGGTGGATTCCTTCCAAAAGCGATCCCTCGGTGCAGGGCCTGCTGCCGCCCGGCCACCCTTCCGCGCCCGATCCCGTGACCGAAGCCGCCCGGGCACCGGTGGAGACAGGGCCTTCGATCGCCCAGGCCTCCATGGCGGAGTTCCGCGAGCGCATCAAGGCGCAGAGCCGTTCCCTGGCTGCCTGCGACGAGCGCTTCGCCCGTGCCACGCGGGTGTACGAGCGCCTGGCCACCAGCGCCGAGCAAGACCCCTCGGAGGCGCGTGCTTCCACCAACGCGCTGGTGTCCACCTGCGTGGATGAGCTGCTCGACCAGGGCGACTCCGCCATCCGCCTGCTCTCCGAGCGCGTCGGCACGCGCGCGGCGCTGCATTCGGTCAACGTGATGGTGCTTTCGCTGCTGCTGGGCAAGGCCCTGGGCCTGCTGGGCGACGACTTGCAGCCCCTGGGCGCGGCCGCGCTGCTGCACGACCTGGGCAAGATCACGCTGCCGCCCCATGTGGCTCAGCCGCATTCCGCGCTGGGTCCGGCCGACCAGGCCCTGTACGAGGCGCATGTCGGCGAATCGGTGGTGCTGGCAGAACGCATGGGCCTGGGCTCCGCCGTCATCGAAGCCATCGCGCATCACCATGAAATGGCCGATGGCACGGGCTTTCCGCTCCAGCTCAAAGGGGCCGATATCTCCCGCGGAGGGCAGGTGCTGGCGCTGGTCAATTACTACGATCGGCTGTGCAATCCGCTGCGGGGCGCCAACGCGTTGACCCCGCACGAGGCGCTGTCGGTGATCTTCGCGCAGCACAAGCAACGGTTCGACGCCGTGGTCCTGCGGGCCTTCATCCGCATGATGGGCGTGTACCCGCCGGGCTCGATCGTGCAGCTCGTGGACGACCGCTACGCCATCGTGACAGCCGTGAATTCGGCCCGCCCGCTGCGGCCCAAGGTGATCGTGCACGAGTCCGGCGTCTCCAAGGACGATGCCCTGGTGATCGATCTGGAAGACCAGCCGGCGCTGGGCATCCGCCGCAGCCTGCGGCCCGCGCAGCTGCCGCGCGATGCGCTCGACTATCTGTCGCCCCGAAAGAGGATCTGCTACTACTTCGAACGGGCCGTCGACGCAGCGCCGACCGGGGCCCCGGCGTGATCCGCGGCCCGCAAGGCAGCGTGTGGCGCGCCGTGTTCGACGGGTTGCTGGAGGCCGTGTGGCTGGTCGAGCCCGAGGGGCTCACGGTGCGCTTCGCCAATCAGAGCGCGGCCGCGCTGCTCGGGCGCTCGCCCGAAACCATGGAAGGCGCGGACGCCGTCGAACTCCTGGCCTGCACGCCGGAAGACCTGTACTTCTGGGCGCAGGGGCGGGATGCGCTGATGCGCGGCATCCAGTCGCACTCCGGCCTGCTCGGGGGCGATGGCCAGTTCATTCCGGTGGACCGGCGCGTGTCGCACGTGGATTCGCCCGAGGGCGAGGCGCTGCTGCTGGTGACCATGATCGATCGCCGCGAGCAGGCCTCGACCGAGCGCGAGCTGGAAATCCTGCTGTCCGAACTGCGCGCCACGCTCGACTCCGCCGCCGACGGCATGCTGGTGTACGACATGGCCGGGCGCATGCGGGCCTTCAACCAGCGCCTGGCGCAGCTGTGGGGCATGCCCGAGGACCTGCTGGTGCAGCGCAATGATGCTGCCGTGGTGGCCCACATGCAGCAGCAGGTGGCCGATGCCGATGCCTACCGGGCGCGGCTGTCGTCCATCGCGCTGGAGCCGGGGCGCGAGACCACGGACATCCTGCACCTGCGCAACGGCACCATCATCGAGCGCCGCTCAGTGCCGCAGTTGAGCCAGGGCCGCCCCGTGGGCCGGGTGTTCTCGTTCCGCGACGTGACGCTGAACGCCGAGGCGCAGGCCAGCCTGCGGCTGGCCGCGCGGGTGTTCGACTCCAGCCTGGACGCCATCTTCATCGCCGATGACCGGCACCAGATCGTGCGCATGAACCCGAGCTGCGAGCGGCTGATCGGCGCGCCCGCGGTCGCCTTGCAGGGCGTGCCCGCGGTTTCGCTCTTCGGAGCCGAGGGCGCGCAGCCCGGCTGGATGGAGCACGTCCTGGCGGCGTGGGACCGCGACGGCTTCTGGGAGGGCGAGCTGCGCCTGCCCGAGGGCGGCGCGAACGGGGCCGCGCGACGGGCCTGCGCGGTGCACCTGTCGTGGGTGGTGCTGCGCAGCGAGACGGGCAATGCGCTGCAGAGCATCGGCTTCATGCGCGACCTCACGCAGCAGCATGCGGCGCGCACGCGCATCGAGGAACTGGCGTACAGCGATGTGCTCACCGGCCTGCCCAACCGGCTGCGCCTGTCGCGCCGCGTGGGCGAAGCCATCGACGCGATTGAGCAGGGCCCACGGCCGGACGCCGGCAGCTTCGCCATCCTGTTCGTGGACCTGGACCGGTTCAAGATCATCAACGACTCCCTGGGCCACCTGTTCGGCGACCGCGTGCTGCAGATCGTGGCCAAGCGCCTGCAGGGGTGCCTGCGCCAGAGCGACATGCTGTGCCGCCTGGGCGGCGACGAGTTCGTGGTGTACCTGCACGGGGGCGATGCCGCGATCGCCGAAGGCGTGGCGCGGCGCATGCTCGAGGACATGCTGCGCCCCTTCATGCTCGACGGCATGGGGTTTTCCATTCAGTGCAGCATCGGGGTGGCGCTGTACCCGCAGGACGGCGAGACGCTGGACGACCTCATCAAGCAGGCCGACACCGCCATGTACCGCGTGAAGGAGCGCGGCCGCGGAAGCTACGGCTTCTACCAGCCGCAGATGAATGCCGACCTGCTGTCGCGCATGAAGCTCGAACACGCCATGCGCCAGGCCCTGGGCCAGCAGCGCATGGTGGTCCACTACCAGCCGCAGGTCGCCATGGCGACCGGCAGCGTGGTGGGCGCCGAGGCGCTGCTGCGCTGGACCGATCCGGAACTGGGGCCCATTTCGCCGGGCGTTTTCATTCCTCTGGCCGAAGAGTCCGGCTACATCATCACGCTGGGTTCATGGGTCATGGAGCAGGCCGTGCAGGAGGCTGCGCGCTGGATGCGCTCGGGCTCGCCGCTCGTGATGGCCGTCAACGTGTCGGCGCTGGAATTCCGCCAGCCCGATTTCGTCGATCGGCTCACGCAGCTGTTGCTCAAGCACGGCCTGCCGGCCTCGCTGCTCGAACTGGAGCTGACCGAGACCATCCTGCTGCAGGATGCGCTGGAGATGGAGCAGCGCCTGCAGGCGCTGGCCGAACTGGGCATCGGCCTGGCCATCGATGATTTCGGCACCGGCTATTCCAGCCTGGCCTATCTGAAAAAGCTGGCGATCCACAAACTCAAGATCGACCAGTCGTTCGTGCGGGGGTTGCCCGACGACGACGGCGACCGCGCGATCATCAATGCCATCGTGCACATGGGGCGCGCGCTGCACATTGAAGTGGTGGCGGAGGGCGTGGAAACGCAGCAGCAGCGCATGGCGCTAGAGCAGATGGACTGCCGCTACTTCCAGGGGTATCTGTGCGCGCCGGCGATGCCGGCCGAAGCCTTCAGAAGCCTGCTGGCGAGCCGCCAGAGCTATTCGTGGGGACTGTCGACGCCGGCGTGAAAACCGCCGGGCCGTGGGAGAAACAGGTGTCTGCGAATGCCACCGGACCGGCATCCTGAACCGGGGGTTCAGGTGGGCGAGGGCAGCCAGGCGTTGGGTTCATCTGACGCGAGATGATCACGCTCACCGGGCAATGTACCAAGCCCGTGCTCAATGAGCATTGGTTCAAGGAAATATAAAGCCCGGCAGCACCGCAGACGTCTCCATTGTAGGCGCTGCATGCACGGCGCGCGAGCGGCCGTTGCGTAACCCTTTTAAAGAAGGCGGCCGTCGTCGCCGAGCGCATCGTCCAGCCGGCGCAGCAGCAACTGCATCTGGCCGGACGGGTCGCCCGCCAGCGAGGCGTGAGAGGCGTGCAATGGCGCCGGGGCATCGGTGGATTGCGGGCCGGCTGCCGGGGCCAGCGGCGCGGGCTCCGTCGGGGCTGCCGCCTGGGCCTGTGCAGCGGACGCCAGATCGGCCTCTTCGCGGTCGGCGATCTCGAAGGCCAGGTTGAGCGCTGCCAAAACGGCGATGCGCTCGCGGGCCCGCACCTTGCCGGCATCGCGGATGCGCGTCATGGCGGTGTCCACGCGCTCAACGGCCTGCAGCAGGCGCGATTCGTGGCCCTCGGGGCAGCCCAGCAGGTAGCTCTGCTGCATGATCTGGACTTCGATCTGCTTCATTCGGCGTCCTTCGAGGGGGGCGTCGCAGGCAGGCTCTCCAGCAGCGCGTCCACACGGGCGCGGGCGGTATTGAGCCGGGATTTGAGCGAGTCTCGCTCTTGGGTGAGATGGACCACCTGGGCGGTCAGCAAGGCATTGGCGCGTTGCAGTTCCGCATGGCGCAACAGCAGCCGCTCCACGCGTTCGGCGATCTGGTCGATGGGAGAGGATGGATCCATACAGCCGCAATTGTAGGGTTGGCGCCACCACCCGCCCATCCGGCGGCGTTTACAGGCTGCAACACCCGTAAAATCCGCGGGTTGGTGCTCGCAGCATGGTTCGCATGCTGCAGTTCAACGGGAAGCAGGGAGGTTTGCGTTCGCCAGAGCGCGCCGTGCCTGCGCTGCCCCCGCAACGGTCAGCGGACGGGTCGGCCCTTTTCTCCGACTCACTCTCCAGCCATGAGCCACTGGGCGCCTTGAACAAGCGCCTGGGAAGGCGCTGGAGGGCGCTCCGCCAGCCCGGATACCGGCCAACAACGTGGCCGCGCTTTGGACCGCCATGGTCCTGAAGGCGCGGCTGTTTCGCCCAATGCCGGCGGGGAAGCCGGCGCGGGGATGTTTGCCAGTCTGTCTGTTTCCATGAAAAAGCCCTTGTTCCCCGCGCGCGCCGCTGCCATTGCCGCTGCCGTGCCTTCCTCGCCCCTGCGGCCTGCCGCCCTGGCTGTTTCCCTGGCCCTCACGTTCGCCGCCGCACCTGCCGCCCAGGCGCAGGACGCCCCCGTGCTGCTGGCGCAGAACCAGCGCGTGCCCTCCCTGGGCGAAACCGTGGTGGCTGCCACGCGCACGCCCCAGCCGCTGGCCGACCTGGTGGCCGACGTGTCCGTGCTGGACCGCGAGGCCATCGAGAACAGCGGCGCGACTGGCCTGGCCGACGTGCTGGCCCGCCTGCCCGGGGTCGAGATGGTCCGCAACGGCGGCCCGGGCAGCGCCACCAGCCTGTACCTGCGCGGCGCCGAGACGCGCTTCACGGCCGTGTACATCGACGGCGTGCGCATGGACTCGCAATCCACCGGCGGTGCGCCGTGGGAGGCCATTCCGCTGGCCGTCATCGACCGCATCGAGGTGCTGCGCGGCCCGGCCGGCGCGGTGTACGGCTCGGACGCCATCGGCGGCGTGGTGCAGATCTTCACGCGCCGGGGCGAGGCCGGCACCGCTCCCTACGTGGGCGTCGGCGTGGGCAGCCAGGGCACCTACAAGGCCGAGGCCGGCGTGAGCGGTGCCAGCGGCGCGGTGGACTATGCCGTGGGCCTGGCGCGCGAGACGAGCCAGGGCTTCAACGCCCGCACCGTCGCCACGCAGAACCCCGACAAGGACGGCTATCGCCGCACGTCCGGCAACGCCCGGGTGGGCCTGCAGATCGATGCAGTCCACCGCCTGGAAGGCACGCTGGTGGCCAGCGAGATGAACTCCGGCTACGACACCCTGCCGCTGGGCAACGACGACCGCAACCTGCACAAGATGCACGCCCTCGGCCTGAACTGGGCCGCGAAGTGGAGCCCGCAATACACCACCCGCGTGTCGGTCACCGACTCGCGCGACCGCTACGAGACGCGGCCTTCCGTGTACCTCACCGACACGCGCCTGCGCGGCTACCTGTTCCAGAACGAATGGCGCCAGGGCCCGCACCTGGTGACGGCGGCCCTGGAGCGCCGCGAGGACCACCTGGAGAACGCGCCCATCGACCGCAAGCGCTCGCAGGACGCGCTCGCGCTGGGCTATGGCTTCAATGCCGGCGGCCACACGCTGCAGTTCAACGTGCGGCATGACTCCGACAGCGAGTTCGGCGGCCAGAACACCGGCAGCGCCGCGTACGGCTATGCCATCACGCCGCAGTGGCGCGCCACCGCGTCCGTGGGCACCTCGTTCCGCGCGCCCACCTTGTACCAGCGCTTCAGCGAGTACGGCCTGGCATCGCTCAAGCCGGAGGAGGGTCGCAATGCCGAGGTGGGCCTGCGCTGGGCCGAGGGCGCCGGCACCTTCTCGGCCGTGGCCTACCGCAACCGCGTGAAGAACCTCATCGTGTTCGGCGGGGCGGGCGGCTGCCAGTCCAATTTCGGCTGCTATGCCAGCACGGCGCGCGCCAAGTACGACGGCGTGACGCTGTCAGGCTCGTACAAGGTGGCCGGCGTACAGTTGCGCGGATCGGTGGATTTCCAGAACCCGCGCGACGAAGACACGGGCCGGCTGCTGGCGCGGCGCTCCAAGCGCCACGGCACGCTGGGGGCCGACACCCAGGTCGCCGGCTGGACGCTGGGCACCGAAGTGCAGGCCTCGGGCCGGCGCTTCGACACCGCGGCCAATACCACGGTGCTGGGCGGCTACACGCTCGTCAACCTGTATGCCAGCACGCGCATCGCACGCGACGTGACGCTGCTGGCGCGCGTGGACAACCTGGCCGACAAGGATTACCAGCTGGCCCGCACCTATGCCACGGCGGGGCGCACGTTCTATGCGGGCCTCAAATGGGCACCGCAATGACCGCGGCGCAGCCAGCGATGAAGAACCCATGAGGGCGAGGGGAGAAGCAGCGCGAGAAGAAGAAGCGGCTGGCATGGCGGGCAGCGTGGGCTGTCCCGCCATCGCCATCGCCGCACCCGCGTCCGGCCAGGGCAAGACCACCGTGACGGCGGCGCTCGCGCGGCTGCACGCGCGCCAGGGGCGCCGGGTGCGGGTCTTCAAGTGTGGCCCTGATTTCCTCGATCCCTGCTGGCACCAATTGGCCAGCGGCGCCCCGGTGCACCAGATCGATCTGTGGATGACCGGCGAGTCCGACATCGCCCAGCGCCTGCATGCCGCCGCGCGCGAGGCCGATCTGATCCTCATCGAAGGCGTGATGGGCCTGTTCGACGGCGCCCCCAGCCTGGCCGATCTGGCGCAGCGCTTCGGGCTGCCGGTGCTGGCGGTGGTCGATGCGTCGGCCATGGGCGCCACGCTGGGGGCCGTGGTGCACGGCCTGCGGCACTACCGCGCGGGCCTGCCATGGGCCGGGGTGCTGGCCAACCGCGTCGCCACCGAACGCCATGCTGACCTGCTGCGCGCAGGTCTCAACGATCCCGCGGACTGGCTGGGCGCGCTGCCGCGCGTGCAGCGGGATGCGCCCGACGGTGCCACGGCCACACCCGCTGCCCCCACACGGGCGCGGGCCGGCCTGCTGCCTGAGCGGCACCTGGGCCTGGTGGCCGCGCACGAACTGGCCGATGGCCTGGCGCGGCTGGACGCCGCGGCCGATGCGCTGGCGGCCACGCCACTCGGCCGCCTTCAACCGCACGAACTGCAGCTCTGGGCCGTGCGCTTTGCGGCGCCCGAGCGGTCCGAGCCCGTGCCGCCGCTGCTGGAGGGCCGCACGGTGGCGGTGGCGGACGATGCGGCGTTCTGTTTCATCTACCGCGCCAACCTGGACACGCTGGAGGCGCTGGGCGCGCGGGTGGTGCGGTTTTCGCCGCTGGCCGATGCCGCGCTGCCGCCGTGCGATGCGGTCTGGCTGCCCGGCGGCTACCCCGAGCTGCATGCCGACCGCATCGCCAGCCACGCCGGCATGCGGGCCAGCCTGCGGGCGCACGTGCAGGCCGGCCGCGCGGTGTGGGCAGAATGCGGCGGCATGATGGCGCTGTTCGAATCGATCACCCTGGCCGACGGCCAGCACCGGCCCCTGTGGGGGCTGCTGCCGGGCCGCGTGGCCATGCAGAAACGGCTGGCGGCCCTGGGGCCGCAGCAGCTGGACGTGGACGGCCACGTGCTGCGCGGCCACACCTTCCACTACTCCACCTGCGACAGCCCGGCCCCGGTGCGTGCGCGCACCGAGCGGCCCGCGCACGCGGGCCGCTCGGCCCGGGCGAGGCGCTGTACCGCCACGGCAGCATCCACGCGAGCTACTTCCACGCCTGGTTTCCGTCGAGCCCGCGCGCGGTGGCGGCCCTGCTGGGCGCCGGCCCGGATGCGCCACGGGGGGCGGCATGAGCGGCCCCGGCCCCATTGCCGCCAGCGAGCTGATCCTGGGCGGCCAAAAGAGCGGCAAGTCGCGCCGTGCCGAGCTGCTGGCGCGCCAGTGGCTGGCCGATTCGCCCACGCACCGCGCGCTGCTGATCGCCACCGGACAGCCCTGGGACGACGAGATGCGCGAACGCATCGCGCGCCACCAGCGCGACCGCGCCGAGCGCGTGCCCGGCCTGCGCACGCTGGAAGAGCCGCTCGACCTGGCCCGCGCCATCGCCCGCCACGGCAGCGCCGATACGCTGATCGTGGTGGACTGCCTCACGCTCTGGCTCACCAACTGGCTCATGCCGGCCCCGGCCCCGGCCCCAGCGCCGGTCTCGGAGGGTTTGGAGCCAAATCGGCCTCCAGCGCATGATTGGCTAGGGCAGTGCGCTATGTTTTTAGGAGCAATCCGCCAGTCCCCCGGCCCGGTGGTGCTCGTGGGCAACGAGATCGGCCTGGGCGTGATTCCCATGGGCCGCGAGGTGCGCGCCTTCGTCGATGCACTGGGGAGCCTGAATCAGCGCGTGGCCGAGGCCTGCCAGCGCGTCACCCTGGTCGCGGCGGGCCTGCCGCTCACGCTGAAGGACACGCCATGACGCACCGCTTCTTGCAACGCCTGCGCTGCCATGCCGCTCGCCGGTGGCCCGCGGGGCTGGCGTTAGCGGCTTTCGTCTGGATGGCCGGTGCCACGGCCGCGCAGGCCTTCGAGGTGACCGATGCGCGCGGTCGCACCGTCGCATTCGCCCAGCCCCCGCAGCGCATCGTGAGCCTGCTGCCCTCGCTGACGGAGAGCGTGTGCGAGCTGCAGCAATGCCAGCGCCTGGTGGGGGTGGACCGCTATTCCAACTGGCCCGAAGCCGTGCAGCGCCTGCCGCAACTGGGCGGCGGCATCGATCCGAACATCGAGGCCATCGTCGCCCTGCAGCCCGACGTGGTGTTGCTGGCCACCAGCTCGCGCGCCAGCGACCGGCTGGAGGCATTGGGCCTGAAGGTGGTGGCGCTGGAGCCCAAGACCCATGCCGACGTGCGCCGCGTGCTCGCCACGCTGGGCCAGTTGCTCGGCGTGCCGCAGGAGCAGGGGGCCGACCGGCTGTGGCGCGTGATCGACGCCGGCGTGCAGGCCGCCACGCAGTCGCTGCCGGCCCGCGCGCGCGGGGCCCGCGTGTATTTCGAGGTGAGCCGGGGGCCGTATGCGGCAGGCACGGCGTCGTTCATCGGCGAGACGCTGGCGCGCCTGGGCGCGCGCAACGTGGTGCCGCCCGAGCTGGGCCCGTTCCCGCGGCTGAACCCCGAGTTCGTCGTGCGGGCGCGGCCCGACGTGATGATGGTGGGCAACCGCAGCATGCAGTCCATGGCGATGTACCCCGGCTGGAACAGCCTGAAAGCCGTGCGCGAGCAGCGCGTTTGCCTCTTCGGTCCCGGCGAGGCCGACGTGGTGGTGCGCCCCGGCCCGCGCATGGCCGAGGCCGCGCGCATCATGGCGCGCTGCCTTGCGGACAAGGCGCCATGAGCGTGCCCCGGAACGGCGCACCCGCCATGCCATCGTCATCGCCCATGCCATCGCAGCCCGTGCCGGCGGCCTCGCATGCCGCGCAGCCC
>NZ_BAAJYT010000118.1:0-11020 GCF_057541515.1 Acidovorax sp. KNOB132 | reverse complement strand
TTTTTCCGCCGCGGCGTGGGCCGGGCCGCCAGCGCGCACCAGCGCCCCGCAGGGCGCCGCGCACATCGCCAGGCAATGCGGGCCGCCTGCCAGCCCCATGGCCAACGCGGTCCAGACCAGGGTGTCGGGCATGGCGGCGTCCTTCAGATGATGCGGGAAAAGCGCGCGCGGTTGCGGTCCGCCTGCAGGTAGCGATCAAACAGCATCGCCACGCCGCGCACGAAGAACCAGCCCATGGCCGTGACCTCGATGCCTTCCTGGCCGAGCACGACCAGGCCCTGCGCCTGCAGGTCCTCCAGTGCCTGCAGTTCGGTGGCGAAGTACTGCCGGAAATCGATCAGCCACGCCTGCTCCACCGGCTCGAACAGCACCTCGCCCTGGCACATCAGCGCCATGATGACGGAGCGGCGCGCCAGGTCGTCGCGCGTGAGCGCCAGGCCCCGCACGACCGGCAGGCGCCCCTGGTTGATGAAGTCGTAGTACTCGTCCAGCGTCTTGGCGTTCTGGCTGTAGGTGGCGCCCACGCGGCCGATGGCCGACACGCCCAGGCCGAGCAGGTCGCAATCGGGCTGGGTGCTGTAGCCCTGGAAGTTGCGGTGCAGCCGGCCTTGGCGCTTGGCCACGGCCAGGGCGTCGCCCGGCAGCGCGAAGTGGTCCATGCCCACATAGACGTAGCCGGCATCCTGGAACGACCGCAGCGATTGCGACAGCATGGCCACCTTCGACGCCGCCAGCGGCAGATCCGCCGGCACGATGCGGCGCTGCGGCTTGAAGCGCTCGGGCAGGTGGGCGTAGGCATACAGCGCGATGCGGTCCGGCCGCAACCGGCCCACCTGCTCGAGCGTGCGCTCGAAGGACTCGGGTATCTGCCGCGGCAGGCCGTAGATCAGGTCCACGTTGATGGACTCGAAGCCCAGCGCACGCGCGCTGGCCACCAAGTCGAAGACCTGGCTTGCCGGCTGGATGCGGTGCACGGCCTTCTGCACTTCGGGGTCGAAGTCCTGCACGCCGAAGCTCAGGCGGTTGAAGCCCAGTTCCGCCAGCAGCGCCAGCCGGCCCGCGTCCACCGTGCGCGGATCGATCTCGATCGAATACTCGCCGCCGGGCGCAAGCGTGAAGCTGCGCTGGAGCATGGCCATCAGCGACCGCAGGCCGTCATCCGACAGGAACGTCGGGCTCCCCCCGCCCAGGTGCAGCTGGCTCACCACCTGGCCCACGCCGCACTGGGCCGTGTGCAGGTCGATCTCGCGGCTGAGATAGCGCAGGTACACCTCGGCCCGCTCGGGGTGGCGGGTGATGATCTTGTTGCAGGCGCAGTAGTAGCACAGCGACTCGCAAAAGGGAATGTGCACATACAGCGACAAGGGCAGTGCCTTGGCGGCCGACCCCAGGCGGCGCTGCTGCAGCGCGAGAACGTAGTCGTCCTGTCCGAAGGCCTCCACGAACCGGTCGGCGGTCGGGTAGGAGGTGTAGCGGGGGCCGGGCACGTCGAAGCGGCGCAGGAGTTCAGGGGTGACAGCGATCATGGGATTTCCTTGTGCCTGCCCAATGTGCCGCAGGCCCCGGGGGAAACCCTTGACCTGGGTCAAGGGTTCTGCAGGCGCACGCTGCCACAATTGATCCATGACAGGTGCCCGGCGTTCGCCCGGGCTCTACCACCCTGCCGGCCGCCCGCCCTCCCCTCACCACAAAGGCCTTTTCCCATGAATCCGCAAACCATCAAAGTGGCATGCTCGAACTGCAACCTTCGCGAGCTGTGCATGCCGCTGGGCCTGAACGATCAGCAACTGCAGCGGATCGACGACATCGTGGCCGTGCGCCGCAAGGTCAAGCGGGGGGCCACCCTGTTTCGCAATGGCGAGCCCTTCAGCTCGCTCTTCGCCATCCGCACCGGCTTCTTCAAGACCTGCGTGGCCACCGAAGACGGCCGCGACCAGGTCACGGGCTTTCAGATGGCCGGCGAGATCATCGGCCTGGACGGCATCGTCAGCGACCACCACACCTGCGACGCCGTCGCGCTGGAAGACGCCGAGGTCTGCGTCATGCCCTTTGACCGCATCGAGGAGCTGTCGCGCGAGGTCACGGCGCTGCAGCACCACGTGCACAAGATCATGAGCCGCGAGATCGTGCGCGAGCACGGCGTGATGCTGCTCCTGGGCAGCATGCGGGCGGAAGAGCGCCTGGCGGCCTTCCTGCTCAACCTGGTGCAGCGCCTGCATGCCCGGGGCTTCTCGCAGTCCGAACTCGTGCTGCGCATGACGCGCGAGGAAATCGGCAGCTACCTCGGGCTCAAGCTGGAGACGGTGAGCCGCACCTTCTCGAAGTTCGTCGAGGACGGCATCGTCGAGGTCAAGCAGCGCCACGTGCGCATCCTGGAGACCGCGGCGCTCAAGCGCATCGTGAACTCGCAGAACTGCCACTGAGCGGCCGGCCTGCGGCACCGGCGCTGGCATTTCATGCGCCCGGGTGGTGGCGCGCGCAGTCGGCGGGCCGGTCGGTCACCGGCACGGGGCAGCGGTTCAGTTCGAACGGCGACATCGCCAGCAGCGTGGTGAGCGCGCTCGACGCCATCGTCACCAGCCAGAAAGCGAAGAAGGCGATGGTGTAGACCCCCTCGCGCGAGAGCGCCAGCGGCTGTCCGAACCAGTGCATGTCCTGTGGGTCCACCAGGGCAAAGACCAGCATTTCCAGCACGCCCGCCATCAGGAAGGCGGGCCATGCAATCCACATGAGGCGTTGGGTCCACATTGCGCTTGTCTCCTCGTTTCGGGGGGGTGGTGCGGACAGGCCGCCTTCAGCGCGGCTGGTCCTGCACGGGGGTGGCCGCATGGTTGCGCGCCTTCATGGCCGGGGCCAGGCTGTTCGGCGCGCCCTGCAGCGTCTTGTTGATCTCGATGCCCTGGCGGTAGTAGTCCTCGGCCACCACCGGGTCGGGGCGCACGACCGCCACCCACAGCGTGGTGAAGCCCGCCACGACCACGATGGCCGGCCCGGCAATGACCATCCAGACGAAGCCGAACTTCCACCAGGGAGCGGCCGAAGGAAGGGGAGCCGGTGCGGCGGCGATAGGGGATGGCATGGTGTTCACTCCTGACAGGAAAAGAAAGGCGGTCGGACCAGCGGTCTGGCGCCTGAAACGGTGACGGTGGGGCCGGCGGCGCTCATCGCGGCACCAGGAAGACCGACTTCTCGGCGACATGGCCGCCCGAGCCCAGCGCCTGCACGTCGAACTGCACGGCATGCGATCCGGGCGGCGCGGAGCCGTAAGGGATCTGCAGGCGCACGGCCACCCAGCGGGACTCGGCCGCGCCGATCTCCACTTCGGCGTCGGACGCCACGCGCAGCCCCTGCAGCCCGCTCGCACCGATGCGGTAGCGCTGGCCGGACTCGGTGGCATTCATGATCTGCAGGCGGTAGATGTTCTCCAGCTGCCCGCCGGCCACGATGCGCGAGAGCGCGGCGCGGTCGCGCACCACGTCCACCTTGAGCGGCGTGCGCAGCACCAGGCTGGACAGCAGCCCCACGCACAGCGCCACCAGCACCGCGGTGTAGATCAGCACGCGGGGGCGCAGCACGCGGCGCAGCATCTGCGCGCGGCCCCAGCGGGCCGCCACGCCGTTCTGCGTGGAAAAGCGGATCAGCCCCCGCGGGTAGTGCATCTTGTCCATCACGGTGTTGCAGGCGTCCACGCACAGCCCGCAGCCGATGCACTCGTATTGCAGGCCGTTGCGGATGTCGATGCCCACCGGGCACACCTGCACGCACAGCGTGCAGTCGATGCAGTCGCCCAGGCCCCGGGCCTTGTAATCCACCGTCTTGGTGCGGGGACCGCGCGGCTCGCCGCGCGCGTCGTCGTAGGTGACGATCAGCGTGTCGCGGTCGAACATGGCGCTCTGGAACCGGGCATAGGGGCACATGTACTTGCACACCTGCTCGCGCATGAAGCCGGCATTGGCGTAGGTGGCGAAGCCGTAGAACAGCACCCAGAAGATCTGCCAGCCGCCCTGCATTGCCAGCAACTCGCCCGACAGTTGGCGGATGGGCACGAAGTAGCCCACGAAGGTGAAGCCCGTCCATAGCGCCACCGCGATCCAGAGGAACTGCTTGAGCGCCTTCTTGCGCACCTTCTCGAAGGTCCAGCCCCCGGCATCCAGGCGCAGGCGGGCGCTGCGGTCGCCCTCCACCCGGTGCTCGATCCACATGAAGATCTCGGTGTACACCGTCTGCGGGCAGGCGAAGCCGCACCACAGGCGCCCCGCCACCGCGGTGAACAGGAACAGCGACATCGCGCTGACGATGAGCAGGCCCGTGAGGTAGATGAAGTCCTGCGGGTACAGCACCAGCCCGAACAGGTAAAAGCGCCGCGCGCCCAGGTCGAACAGCACCATCTGCCGCTCACCCCACTGCAGCCAGGGCAGCGCATAGAAGACGAGCTGCGTGAGGGCCACCATGGCCCAGCGCCAGCGGGCGAACAGGCCGCGGATGGAGCGCGGGTAGATCTTCTTTTGCGCCTCGTACAGCGACACCATCTCGGCGGCCGCATCGGCGGCGCCAGGCGCGACCGGGGTGATGGGAATGACCTTGCGGGCAGGCCCGCTGGGTGGCTTCATGGCAGTTCTCGAAGGGTGGGCCGGCAAGGGAACGCGTCAGCGGCTGCGCCGCCGGCCAGGGCGCGCCGCGGGAAAGGCCCGGATCGCGTTCCCCGGGGGCATCGGCACCGTCAGCGCACCGCGTTCGCGCGGTGGGACAGGCCCCATACGTAGGCGGTGAGCACGCCGATCTGGGCCTCGGTCAGCTTGTCGGCCTGGGCCGGCATCACGTTGACCTTGCCGTGGTTGACCATGGCGGTGATGGCCGCCTCGCCCCAGCCGTGCAGCCAGACGTCGTCGGTCAGGTTGGGCGCGCCCAGGGCCGTATTGCCCTTGCCGTCCATGCCGTGGCAGGCCGCGCAGGCGGTGAACTTGGACTTGCCCAGCGAGGCGCGCAGCGAGTCGTGCGGGCTGCCCGACAGGCTCAGCACATAGTGCGCGAGGTTGCGGATGTCCTCCGGCGAACCCACGGCTTCGGCCATGGGCGGCATGGTGCCCATGCGGCCCTTCTCCAGCGTCTCGCGGATGTTCTCCGGCGCGCCGCCGTGCAGCCAGTCGTTGTCGGACAGGTTGGGAAAGCCCTTGCTGCCCCGTGCGTCCGAGCCGTGGCACTGCGCGCAGTTGTTCATGAACAGGCGCTCGCCAATGGCCATGGCCTCGGGGTTGGCGGCCATCTCCTCGGTCTTCATCGCGGCGAACCGGGCGTACAGTGGCGCAAGCTCGGTGCGCGCCTTGGCCATCTCGGCCTCGTACTCGCCGGCCTGCGTCCAGCCGAACTGGCCGGCGAAGCGGCCCAGGCCCGGATAGACGGCCAGGTAGCCGAAGCCGAAGACGATGGTGAGCACGAACAGCCACATCCACCAGCGCGGCATGGGGTTGTCCATCTCCCGCAGGTCCTCGTCCCAGACGTGGCCCGTGGTGTTGTCGGTGCTGGGCGCGACCTTCTTGCGGGCCGTGATCCAAAGCAGCAGCAGGCAGCCCAGGATGCCGACCACGGTCAGCCCCGCCACGTAGACCGACCAGAAATTGTGGGTGAAGTCACTCATGTCGTTCTCATTGTTTTTTGCGGATCAGTCTTGCTCGAAGGGCAGGCGCGCGGCCTCCTCGAACCGGGCCCGGTTGCGGCGCGAGAACGCCCAGACCAGGATGCCGAGGAAGCACGCCAGCGATGCCAGCGTGGCGACGATGCGCACAGTGGTGATGTCCATGACCAGCTCCTTGCGGTTCGTTACTTGAGGGCGCGGCCCATGACCTGCAGGTAGGCCACGAGCACGTCCATCTCGGTCTTGCCCTTGACCTCCTCGGACGCGGCGGCGATCTGCTCGTCGGTGTAGGGCACGCCCACCGTGCGCAGCGCCTTCATGCGCGGCGCGGCCACGGCGGGATCGACGGGCGTCTTCTCCAGCCAGCTGTAGGCGGGCATGTTGGATTCCGGCACCACGTCGCGCGGGTTGTTCAGGTGGATGCGGTGCCACTCGTCGCTGTACTTGCCGCCCACGCGGTGCAGGTCGGGGCCGGTGCGCTTGCTGCCCCACTGGAAGGGGTGGTCGTACACGAACTCGCCAGCCACCGAGTAGTGGCCGTAGCGCAGCGTCTCGGCGCGGAAGGGGCGGATCATCTGCGAGTGGCAGTTGTAGCAGCCCTCGCGCAGGTAGATGTCGCGGCCCAGCAGCTGCACCGCGGTGTAGGGCTGCACGCCCGTCACGGGCTCGGTGGTGGACTTCTGGAAGAACAGCGGCACGATCTCGGCCAGGCCGCCGATGGCGACCACCAGCACGATCAGCACGATCATCAGGAAGTTGTTGGTCTCGATCTTCTCGTGCGAGAAGCCGGCCGATTTGGGGTTGTGTTCGGACATGGAATGCGCTCCTCGGGGCTCAGGCATGGGCCGTGTTCACGGCGGGGATCGACACCTTGACCGAGCGGCCCGAGATGGCGGTGGCCCACACGTTCCAGGCCATCACCAGCATGCCGCCCAGGTACAGCAGGCCGCCGGCGAAGCGGACCACGTAGAACGGATAGGTGGCCTTCACGCTTTCGACGAAGGTATAGGTGAGCGTGCCGTCGGGATTGACCGCGCGCCACATCAGGCCCTGCATGACGCCGGCGATCCACATCGCGGCGATGTACAGCACGATGCCGATGGTGGACATCCAGAAGTGCAGCTCGATGGCGGGCACCGAGTGCATCTTTTCCCGGCCGAACAGGCGCGGGATCAGGTAGTACAGCGAACCCATGGTGATCAGGCCCACCCAGCCCAGGGCGCCGGCATGCACGTGGCCGACGGTCCAGTCGGTGTAGTGGCTGAGCGCGTTGACGGTCTTGATGGACATCATCGGGCCCTCGAACGTGGCCATGCCGTAGAACGACAGCGACACGATCAGGAAGCGCAGAATGGGGTCGTCGCGCAGCTTGTGCCAGGCGCCCGACAGCGTCATCACGCCGTTGATCATCCCGCCCCAGCTGGGGGCCAGCAGGATCAGCGAGAACACCATGCCCACCGATTGCGTCCAGTCCGGCAGCGCGGTGTAGTGCAGGTGGTGGGGGCCCGCCCACATGTAGGTGAAGATCAGCGCCCAGAAGTGCACGATCGACAGGCGGTAGCTGTACACCGGGCGGCCGGCCTGCTTGGGGATGAAGTAATACATCATCCCGAGGAAGCCCGCGGTGAGGAAGAAGCCCACCGCGTTGTGGCCGTACCACCACTGCACCATCGCATCCTGCACGCCGGCATAGGCCGAGTAGCTCTTCATCCAGCCGGCAGGCACTTCGGCGCTGTTGACCAGGTGCAGCAGCGCGACCGCCAGGATGAACGCGCCGAAGAACCAGTTGGCCACGTAGATGTGGCGCACCTTGCGGCGGCCGATGGTGCCGAAGAACACGATGGCGTACGACACCCACACCAGCGTGATCAGGATGTCGATGGGCCATTCCAGCTCGGCGTATTCCTTGCCGGTGGTGTAGCCCAGCGGCAGGCTGATGGCCGCCGCCGCGATGACGAGCTGCCAGCCCCAGAACGTGAACGACGCCAGCGGCCCCGCGAACAGGCGCACCTGGCAGGTGCGCTGCGCCACGTAGTAGCTGGTGGCGAACAGCGCGCAGCCGCCGAAGGCGAAGATCACCGCGTTGGTGTGCAGCGGCCGCAGACGGCCGTAGCTGAGCCAGGGAATGCCGAAGTTGAGTTCCGGCCAGGCCAGCTGGGCGGCGATGAAGACGCCGACCAGCATGCCCACCACCCCCCACACCACGGCCATGATCGAAAACTGCCGCACGACGGTGTCGTCGTAATGCGCGGCAGCGGTTTTTGGAGATTCCATCGTGCACCTCTTTGATTGCACGGAAAGTTTCTTCCGGATACCCGTTGGGGGCATTGACGCATGTCAATCGTTGCGATGAATGCGGCCGGAGTCACAGGGCATCAGGCCAACCACTGGCAGCACGGCTGCCCGTACAGGGGTTGGCATGAGTCAGCAACCACCAGAGAATCGCCAATGGATCTCTACCAAGAAATCAGGAGCCACGCCGTGGTCACCGGGCGGATTCGAACCTGAAGCGCAACACCTGTGTTGTCAATGAACAAGGCGATACAGACCCGCGTGTACGAGCGGTTCGGCATCCTTCCAGGACCAAATTCTGGACGGCGGGCCCGACTGGTCGTTCAACAGGGACGTCACTGCTTCGCCGCTACACCGACCACCCAGACGAGACTCGCTTTCTGCGCCGAGCCGAAGGAGCCTACGCACCTTGGTAGCCACTGACCTGAAACACCCGCGATTCCTGTCGGCGCAGTCCCGCTTAGGGAGCGAAGGAGAGTTGCCCTTGGGCTGGTTGAGCGGCAGAGGGGACGCATGCGAGGCGATGCCAGAAGGTCCGCCCCACGGGGTTTAGCCCTGCATTCGAGTCGACGCCAGATCAACTGCCGCTGCACCCGGGCAAGGTTGCGCGGGTCGCCACGGTTGCAGCACTGTCGTCGCGCCCACCTGCGTTGCGGGTATAGGTGCAGCCATAACGGGCGTCAGCGACGGTGGCGGGCGTTTTCACGTCGTCGCCCGCGGGCTTGGTGCCTTTCTCAACCCAATCGGCCATCGCCTTGAATGCTTCGGACTGCTCGGCCACGGTGAAATCGCAGTGGCTGGGGGCGCGAATGGCGCGCTGCACCAGCCACTGGCCATTGCCGTTGGCCTCCACGCGGTCGCGGTAGACCTGCTCCATGTGGAAGGGCACGTACATGTCGCCCAGCGTATGCAGGGTGACCACCGGGATGCGGAACTGGCCATTGACCTGTGGCACCCAGCGCAGGCCATCGGTGCGCAGGCGGTTGGCGTCGGGTGCCGGCACCCACTTCGCGATGGTGGCGTTGAAGTCTGCCACCTCTGCCGCGCTGGCATTGAACCGGTAGACCGTACCGGTGGTGTCGATTCCCTGCTTGTTCAGGATGCCGTTGAGGGTGCCGTCGCGTCCGAAGGTACCCCACACGGTGTTTTGCAGCGGTGCATTGGCAAAGCCCTGGTCGAAGATCGGCCGCGGCCCGCCGGTCAGGTTCATGACGATGTCTTTGAGCTTCTGCCCTTGCGGCGTCACCGGCGCAAACGATATCTGGCTGCCGAACATGGCGTCGCGCACGCGCGGAGCGAGCGCGGCCCAGTCGGTGGTGGGTGCGGCGACGGCGGGCACACCGGCCAGCTTCTGCGCCGCCAACTGGTAGGCGCCGAAGTAGTTGTACAGCGACAGATCGCCCAGCACGGCGCACATCGGCAGGGCGCCCTGGTAGCGCCGCTTGTGGACCGCCGTTTGCTGCGCCTCGTCCTCGATGGCGGCGGCGGCGATGTGGCCGCCCATCGAGACACCGGTGACATAGGTGCGGGCAGGCTCTGACAGCACACGGCCGTTGGCGGCGGCAATCGCCACAAACGCATTGGCCAGCGCATTCGTGTCTTCCACGCCCACGCGCACGTCATAAAAATTCTTGGTGTAGCTGGATGCCGCCCAGGCGTAGCCGTTTTCGATCAGGTAGCGCCGGAAGGCCGGGTTGGACACGGTCAGCGCATTGCCTTCACCCGCATAGCCATGGGCGTACATCACCAGGATACCGTTCCAGTTCTTCGGAACCTCTACACGGTAGCCCGCGCCGGCATTCGTGCCGCTCCAGCGGTCGGTCTGCACCGTGGTGCCATCCATGGCCGCGAAAGGCAGGCTGGTGGTGGCCACGGCAAAACTGGTGCGGGTGTCTTGCACACGGGTTTCCTCCGGTACGAGGCCCCCGCCACCACCGCAAGCCGAGAGCAGCAGCGCACTGACGGCGCCGATGGCAACCGTGCGGGAAGGAATCAAAAAGCGGATCGGCTGCATGCTTGTGTCTCTCTCGGTAGGGGAGCAATGACGCCCGGATTGGCGGCGCCAGTCTAGGCACGGCTTGCGTTACCCCTGTGCGGGTTTTCCCGCGCGTTTGTCACGCGGGCGACGGGTGGCGGCAGCAGCGGTTGGTCTGCCATAGGGGCCCGTCAGTCCCATAGGGGCCCGTCAGCCGCTGCGTGACGCGGCGGGCGTTGAATGCCGAGACGGTTTGGCTTGGCGCTCCGGTCATTCATCTCGCAGGATGCGCTCGCCCTCCTGCTCCACATCCTCGAACTGGCCCCGGGAAACCGCCCAGCCCAGGCCCATCAAAACCAGCAGAACCAGCACGACGGACAGGGGAATCAGCAGGTAGAGGATGTCCATCACACACCTTCCAGCAGCGGCACGTCGCTGTGGGCGGCTGGTGCCGCAGCGGGAGCGTGCGGGGAGCCGGTACCGGCTGCCAGCCGCGCCGCATTCGCGACCACCAGCAGCGAACTGAGCGCCATGCCCAGCCCGGCGAGCCACGCCGGCATCCAGCCCACGACGGCCAGCGGCACGCACAGCGCGTTGTAGAGCGCGGCCCACCACAGGTTCTGCCGCACCACGCGCAGGGTGCGGCGCGCCAGCAGCAGCGTCTGCACCACCTGTTCCAGGTCACCGCCCATCACCACGAAATCCGCGCGCGACTGCGCCAGCGGCACGGCGCGGCCGAAGGCGAACGACACATGGGCGCCTGCCAGCACCGGCCCGTCGTTGAGCCCGTCGCCCACCATGGCCACGCGGTGGCCCCGCGCCTGCTCGGCCTGCAGCAGCGCGAGCTTGTCCTGCGGCGTGCAGTCGCCCTGTGCCCGCTCGATGCCCACCTGCGCAGCGATGCGCCGCACCGCGCCGGGCCGGTCGCCGGAGAGCAACTGCACGGCCACGCCAGCCTCTTGCAGCCGGCGCACGGTGCGTGGCGCTTCGGGCCGCAGGTCTTCGCTCCAGTCGAACCGGGCCAGTTCCACGCGCGTGCCGTCGCTGCGCTGCTCGGACAGCACCACCTGCTGCCCGGTGGCGCTGCCCTCGGCCCCGTCACCGGCCGGGCCGACGGCGCC
>NZ_BAAJYT010000117.1:0-11101 GCF_057541515.1 Acidovorax sp. KNOB132 | reverse complement strand
CCCTGGACCGAGCGCTGGGCGGCGCCGCAAACGCCGCGCGCGGCTGCTGGCCACCCTGTGCGTGGCTGCCCTGCTGCTGCTGGCGTGCGCGCAGGCGCTGGCCGCCATCGCAGAGGAATGGGCCGCGCCCACCGCGTGGGCCCTGTTCGACGACACCCTGGCCGCCACGCTGCGCGCCACCGCCAGCGTGGCCACGCTCACCCTGTTCGCGAACCTGACCCATGCCGGCGACACCGCCGTGCTGACGGTGCTGGCCGTGGCGGTGGCCGCCGCCCTCTGGCTGCGCCGTGACCGCCTGCTGGCCCTGGGCTGGACGGCGGCGCTGGCCGGCAACGGGCTGCTCACGCGCGGCTTCAAGCACACCTTCGAACGCGTGCGGCCGGTGCACACGCACGAGATCGCCGTGGCCGACGGCTTCAGCTTTCCGAGCGGGCACAGCAGCAGCTCGCTGGTGGCCTACGGCATGCTGGCCTATCTGGCGCTGCGCCTGCTGCCCGCGCGCTGGCACCTGCCGGCCGTGCTGGTGGCGGTGGCCACCGTGTTCACCGTGGGCTGGAGCCGCGTGGTGCTGCAGGTGCACTTTGCCAGCGACGTGCTCGCCGGCTGGCTCACCGGCGGGGCATGGCTCGTGTGCTGCGTGATGGTGATGTCGGGCATCGGCCACTGGCGGCGCTCCCGCGCCACGCCCGTGGCTTGAGGGGGGGGCGTCAGCCCGCCCTGCGCGCGGCGCGGTCCGCCGCCAGGGACCACCCGAACACCGCCAGCCCGCCCAAGGCCAGCAGCACGCCCACCCAGCCGGTGGAGGTCCAGCCCAGGCCGGCCGTGATCGCCACGCCGCCCAGCCAGGCGCCCAGCGCGTTGGCGCAATTGAAGGCCGAGTGGTTGAGGGCTGCGGCCAGGGTCTGCGCCTCACCCGCCACGTCCATCAGCCGGATCTGCAGCGCCGGGCCGATGGCGACGATCGTGCCCAGCAGGAATGTCGCCGCGGCCGCCGTGACCACATGGTGCGCCGCGAACACGAAGCCGCCCAGCACCACGATGGACCACAGCAGCAGCCCGCCGATCGTGCGCATCAGCGATTTGTCCGCCAGGCGGGCGCCCACCAGGTTGCCCGCCACCATGCCCGCGCCGAACAGCGCCAGCACCAGCGGCACACCGGCCAGCGGCAGCCCGGCCACCTCGGTCAGCGTGGGCTTGATGTAGCTGAACACCGAGAACATGCCGCCGAAGCCGATCGCGCCGATGCCCAGCGTGAGCCACACCTGCTTGCGCCGCAGGGCGCCCAGCTCGCGCCAGGGGCTGGCGCCTTCGGCCGGCGGCTGGTAAGGCACGCCCCGGCGCACCATGGCCATGGCCGCCACCGCGATCAGCCCCACGAAGACGAACGCCGCGCGCCAGCCGAACACCTGCCCCAGCCACGCCGCGATCGGCACCCCCAGCAGGGTGGCCCCGGTCAGCCCCAGCATCACCAGCCCCACCGCGTGGGCGCGCCGCCCCGGTGGCGCGAGCGACGCCGCCACCAGCGCCGCGACGCCGAAGTACGTGCCGTGCGGCAGCCCCGTCACGAAGCGCAGCACGTTCAGCGACAGGTATCCGGGCGCCATCGCCGAGGCGAAATTGCCCAGCGCATACACCCCCATCAACGCGATCAGCAATGCCCGCCGGCCCCAGCCCGCCGCCAGCACGGCCAGCACCGGCGCGCCGATCACCACGCCCAGCGCATAGGCGCTGATGACATGGCCCGCCTGAGGAATGCTCACCCCGATGTCGCGCGCCACCTCGGGCAGCAGGCCCATGATGACGAACTCGCCGGTACCGATGGAAAACCCGCCCAGGCCCAGCGCCAGCACGGCGCGCAGCAGCGTGCGGTCGTCCCGCGCGGGGGCAGTGGGAGAGATAGCGGCCGCCGGGGCGTCGGCGCAAGGGGGAGGAATCGAAGGCGTGGTCATGGAGGAACGGCTGGCGGGCAAGCAGATCAGGGTTAACCCGCAGGCCAAAGACCATATCACGCTCCGCCGCGCTCCGCCGCGCTCCGCAGGCCGGGGGACATCGCAGAACGCGCCGCTATGCTTTGGCGGCAGCGGCCTTGCGGCCCCGCGAATCCTCTTTGCATCCATCCCCCCAAGGAGTCCCCATGAACGACCAACCCTGGCACGGCGTGCGCGTGCTGGCCTTCGACATCTTCGGCACCGTGGTGGACTGGCACGGAAGCATCGTGCGCGAGGTGCAGGCCCTTTATCCGCAGGTGGACGCCGACGCCTTCGCGCTGGCCTGGCGCGAGGGCTACCAGCCCGCCATGCAGCGCGTGCGCAGCGGCGAACTGGGTTGGACCCGCATCGACGAACTGCACCGCCTGATCCTGGACGGCCTGCTGCCCCGCTTCGGCCTGCAGCACCTGACCGAGCCCGAGCGCCAGCACCTGAACCGCGTGTGGCACCGGCTCGACCCCTGGCCCGACAGCGTGGAAGGCCTGCAGCGCCTGAAGCGCCGCTACACGATCACCACGCTCTCCAACGGCAACATCGGCCTGCTGACGAACATGGCCAAGCGGGCCGGCCTGCCCTGGGACTGCATCCTGAGCGCCGAGGTGTTCCGCGCGTACAAGCCCGATCCCTCGGTGTACCAGGGCGTGGCCCGCACGTTCGACCTGGCGCCGGGGCAGGTGATGATGGTGGCGGCCCACCACGAGGACTTGGCGGCGGCGCGGGAATGCGGGCTGCGGACGGCCTACATCGAGCGGCCATGGGAGTTTGGAAGGGCGAGGCCCAAGGACGTGTCACCGCAGGCGGGAAACGACTGGCATGCGGAGAGTCTGGTGGGGCTGGCGGAGCGACTGGGCGCGTAAGCCGGCACGCGAGGCGCCAGCATCGCACGTGGGACGGCGGCAGGTAAGCTCACCGTATAACCACAGCGCCGAGGGATGGATGACCGAACAACGTTGATGTGTCGACGCGACGGCTGCAGCAAGCCCGTCGAAATATCCGATCCAGGCCCGATGCGCCGGTTCATCCTCCAACTCCAGCAGTTGTACCAGGCCTCGACGCTGGCCGGTGACAACGCGGCGCAGTATTGGGCCGACATCGCGGTGAACTCCAGAAGCCCTTGGGCTCCATTGGCACACCTCCCCGGCGCCGTCGCGGTGTTATGGACACCCGAAATAGCACCAACCACCGCACTCACGCTCGGAACGGCAGGTTATGGATTCGCCGCTCTGCCCAAGAACCTGATTCACTTCACTACGACAGCCGGTGCTGCAGGGATAGCACGCACCGGAGTGATCCGAGCCAGCGCTTTCCCCCGTCATGGCATCTATGGTCCAGGTGTCTATATGGCGCGCATCGGGCGGCCCACCAATCTGATCGTGGCAGCGCAGGCCCGGGTTCCGATCATGCTGGCCACGCCAGCGGGCACGGCACGTATCCTTCCTTACCTGGTGTATGTGAGATGGGGACTCAACGGCGTTAAGGTCACCCGATGAGCAAACGGAAACCCTCCGACTATCTTCAAACGGCAACAATCTGGTTTGCCTGGGCCTGCTGGGCCATCGCCTACTGGCAGTCGAGCTGGTGGTGGGTGGCGGGGTCCATGGTTCCTTATCTTCTTTCGCAGAGTTTCGGCCACTTTTTGGACCAAGACAAAGACGGCGGATGAATTGCCAAGCCGCAGCCTCTTCGGGATTACCGAATGCTCAACCCGCCACCATCCCCTGCACGAACCGCCGCACACGCGCATCGAACTCCGCGCTGGTCGCGGTGAACTCCACCCCCGCCAGCACCTGATCGCCCACCGGCTTGAGGGTGACCACGCGGGCGTACACGTCCCGGGCCGGGTAGTGCACCAGCGGCAGGTCGAAGGCCAGGCGCAGCTCGCCATGCAGCGGCACGGTGCCGTTCAGCTCCAGCAGCGCGCCGTGGTAGCCCATGTCGCGCAGGATGCCAGGCACGGCATGGGGCATGACCATGCCGTCCTGCACCAGTTGCCAGCTGCACGGCAGGCGCGCCTCCACGCGGTGGCTGCGGCGGAACTCCTGGCGCGGCACCTTGAGCTTGCGGCTGGGCACCGCCACCAGTTCGCGCATGGACAGCGGCTCGTCGCGCCCCTTCACGAAGACCTGCATGGGCGGGGCCACCGAGGCCATGCTCCAGCAGCGCTGGTACACGGCCTCGCTGACCAGCACCTGCCCGCGCAGGGCGAAGGTGCGCAGTTGCTGGGCCTCGACCACCACGTCGCCCAGCAGCACGGGCGACTGGCGCACGCCCGGCGCACCGCCGAAGCCCCCCACCAGGGCCGGGCCGCAGGCGATGCCGATGCCCAGGTAGATGGACGGCAGGCGGTCTTGCAGGAAGGCGTCGTTGAGATCGCGCGTGGCCATCTGCAGGGCCAGGGCGCACATGGCGGCGCGGTGCACGTCGTCGTCAGGGCCACCGCTCCTGGCCGGATCGGCGCCCGGCGCATCGGCGGGCGCTGCCAGTCCGAAGACCACCGCCCCGGCATCGCCGGTGAGGTGGTCCACCTCGGCGCCGTAGCGGGCCAGCACGCCGTGCAGGCAGGCCAGGATGCGCTCCACCCAGGCCAGGGACTGGTCGGGCGGCAACTGGGCGGCCAGTTGGGAGAAGTCGCGCAGGCCGATCTTGAGCAGCGTCACCTCGCGCGGCTGCAGGTGCGGGCCGGCGGCGGGAGGCAAGGAAGGGGGAACGGAGGTCTGCGGGTGCGGGAGGGGGGGTGCCGGGGCGTCGCCAGGGGGGAAAGAGGACATGGGAGCGCGGTGCTTTCTCTTCGGGGTGGCCTTTGGGAACTGCGGGCGACGCGCCGGCCTTCTTCGCAGGAGGGCGGGAGGCGCCCGGCCGCGCGGCAGGCGCTCGCACGGCAAGCATAGAGGGCCCGCGTTGCCATGGTCAAGGCGGGCGGCCATTCTCCCCTATGGCGCCTTCGCCCCCTGCCGGGCCAGCGTCATCCGCCCGTGCCGGCCCCCGCGGCAGGCGCCCCACCCACGGCCTGCATCGGCAACACCACGCGGGACGCGCGCCCCGGCCCCATGTGCACGGTGTTGAACGCCACCACCCGGGGCCCCGCGCTCCCCTCGGGCGCACCGGTGTTGGGATTGACGTCGAACCGCGGAAAGTTGCTGCTCGAAATGTCGAGCCGGATCCGGTGGCCCCGGCGAAACAGGTTGGACGTGGGCATGGGCTCGATCGTGATCTGCACGGCCTCGCCAGGCACCATCAGTCCGGGGTGCTCCCACGAGTCGCGGTAACGGCAGCGCAGGATGCCGTCGGTCAGGTTCATCGCATACCCCTCGGGATGGTCTTCGCTCGGCGGGTACTGGTCGATCAGCTTGGCCGTGAAATCGGTGTCGGGCGCGGTGGACGAAACCCACAGCTCGATCACCACGGGGCCGGTGACCTCCACGTCGCACTCGAGCGGCGGCGTCTGGAACACCAGCACGTCGTCCCGTCCGGCCAGCGGCCCGAACGGCGCCCGCGCGCCGAACACGCCGCCGTGCGTGCACTGGTCGTAGGCGCCGGCCACCATCAGGGGCTCCCCGGAGGTGACCGAGCCGCCGATGGTGGGCACGGGGTTCGCGGGGTCGAAGCGGAAGGTCGCCTCACCCGCGCGCTCCGGCACGGCCCGGGTCAGCAGCCCGCCCGGCGCGAGGTACCACGGCGCGAGGGTGGTGCCCGGCAGGGGCCAATCGGCGGCACGGTGCCAGGACCCGCCGTGGTCGAGCCGGCCTTCGGGCGTGCGCCGCCCCGATCCCCCGCCCATGCGGAAGTAGCGCACGGCATCGGCCTGCCCCTCGGGCAGGGGTTGCCCGCGCAGCCAGTGGTTGAACCAGGCGAGCCGCATCTGCACATAGTCGGGTGCCAGCGTGCCGTCGAGCACCGCATCGGGCCCGAAGTCCACGTCGCCCGCATACGGCACGCTGCGCTCGCCGTGAGTCCAGGGGCCCAGCACCATGCGCACGTCGCCGTGCGTGCGCTGCGAAAGGCCGAGATAGTTGTCGGTGGTGGTCTGGGCGTACGGGTCCCACCAGCCGCACATCAGCAGCACGGCCACGCCCTCGAACGCGCCGTAGTGCCCTGCCGCATACAGCTCGGGCTGGCGCCAGTGGTCGTCGAAGCGGCCGCGCTCCCATTGCCCGAAAAGATAGTCCTCGTACTCGGGCGCCCACTGCAGGGGCGAGTCGCCCCGCGTCCAGGGAAGGCGCAGGAACCATTCGCCGATGTCGGCCTGCTCCAGCGCCTGGCGTGCCGCTTCCCCGATGCGGTTGCTGCCGCTGAGGGCATTGCGCAGCGCCCAGACCGCCTGCTTCATCTCGAACGCGCCCCCATGGCGGATGCCGCCGCGGTAGGCGTTGGCGAAGCCGCCGCATTCGAGGAACATCGCCTTGAGCCCCGCGGGCCGCTGGCTGGCCAGCGCGGTCTGGGTGTGGGCGGCATACGACAGCCCGTAGGTGCCCACCGCGCCGTTGCACCAGGGCTGCGCCGTGATCCACGCCATGGTGTCGGCGCCGTCGTGGGCCTCGCCCAGGTATTTGGTGAACTGCCCTTCGGAGCCGAAGCGGCCGCGGCAGTCCTGCACCACCACGGCGTAGCCCGCCCGTGCGAACCGCTCGGCCACTTCGCCGCGGCGCATCGGCCGGGGGTCGGCCGCCGTGCGCTCGCGCCGGGTTTCGGCATCCTTGCCGTAGGGCGTGCGCTCCAGCAACACCGGCAGCGGGCCGGCGCCGGGGGCCGGCAGGTACACGTCGGTGGCCAGGCGCACCCCGTCGCGCATGGGGACCCAGCAGGTGTGCCGGGTCACGCCGCTGGCTGCGGCGGTAGTGGTGGTGGCGCTGGCGGCGGCGTCCGCCGACGGAATCGTCATCGTGTTCATGGACGGCTCGCCTCAGTCGAGTTTGAGGTTGCGGTCCTTGACCAGCTTGGCCCAGCGGGCCGTGTCTTCCTGCATGAAGCGCGCCAGCTCCTGCGGCGTGGTGGGTGCCGGCTCGGCCCCCTGCGTCACGAGCAGGGCGGTCACCTCGGCGTCGTTCAGCGCTGCGCCGAGCACCTTGCTGATGTTCTGCACCCGGTCCGCCGGCGTGCCCGCGGGAGCGAACAGCGCATACCAGATGTCGTATTCGAAGTTCTTCAAACCGGCCTCGGCCATGGTCGGCACTTCGGGGAAGGCGCGCGACCGCTTGGCGCTGGCCACCGCCAGCGGCACGAGCTTGCCGGCCTTGATCTGCGCCGCCACGCTGGGAACGGCGTTGATGCCCAGCTGCACGTACCCGCCCGCCAGCTCGTTCACCGCCGGGCCACCCCCCTTGTACGGGATCTGCACCATGCGCGTGCCCGTGGCGGCCTGGAACAACTCCATCGACAGGTGCCCCGGACTGCCGTTGCCGCTGGTGCTGTAGTTGAGCGCGCCGGGGTCCTTGCGGGCCAGCGCGATGAGTTCCTGCACCGTGCGGACCTTGAGGCTCGGGTGCGTGGTGAGGATGGGCACGTTGACCACCACCCGCCCCACGGGCACGAAGTCGCGCGACGGGTTGTACGTGAGCTTGCTGGACAGCAGCGGTGCCGTCACCATGCCCGAGCCCGCCCCCATCAGCAGGGTGTGGCCGTCGGGCGGTGCCGATGCGACCGCCTGGAAGCCGGCCGCCCCGGGCCGGTTGTCGATGATGACCGGCTGGCGCCACTGCTCCGACATCTTGCGTGCCACCACCCGCATGGCCGTGTCGGCCGCGGCACCCGCCGGGAACGGAATCACGATGCGCACCGGCTTGTCGGGAAACTCGGCGGCCGGCGCCGCATGGGCGCCCGCCCCCCCACAGGGCCAGGCCCGCCAGACCGGCCGCCAGCAACGGCCGGACCCGGTGCCCGGAAACGGGGCGCGAAAAGAAGGCCCGCAGGGCCGCACAGCTTGCCTTAGAAATCATGTCGCACTCCTGCGCCCACGGCGCGCACCGCCACATTGCTGCGGCTCGAATCGATTCCGTCGCGGTCGATGAACGCCTGCAACTCCGTGCGCTTGGACAGCGCATACGTATACGCCACCTGCTGGCGCTTGCGAAGGCCCCGCACGGAGGCCTGCACGTCCCGCTGCATCACGTTGACCACCAGCGCGTGCGGGCCGGCGGAGAACCGGCTGCCCACCAGCCAGTAGTCCACATCGGTGCGCGCGGTGGCCGAGGCCTTCGCATACGCATCGCGGCCCAGCAGCACATAGGGCTCGATGGCACCGAAGTCGTAGCGCACCGCCACCTGCCACTTGCTCGAAAACTCGTTGGCCAGCAGGCCGCCCGGGCGCGTGTCCCGGCCGTAGCCGATGCCCGCCGACCAGGGCCCGGCCGCGTAGTTCAGCCCCAGGTCGAGCGACTTGGCGCCGTTTTCCTGATCGGGTGTCTTGGGGTCGCCGCGCAGGTAGTAGCGGGCCCGCACGTTGACGCCGCCCCAGGTGGGGCTCTGGTAGCCCACCGCGTTCGAGGTGCGGTTGCGTGCATTGAGAATCGACGTGCCGATGGCCGTGGCCCCGGCGTCGTTGGCGGCGAACGAGGTGATGCGCGTGACCTGCGAATACAGGGGCGATCCGGTCGGATTGGCGGAATCCAGCCGGCCCAGCGCCACCGTCCCCGCGCTGCCGCGCAATGCCACGTAGCTGTTGCGGTAGGCGGGCGTGGTGGCGGCTCCGGTGTCCGCGTCCAGCCCCATCTCCACGCCGAACAGGGCGGCCATGCCGTCGCCCAGGTCCTCCTTGCCCCGAAAGCCCAGGCGCGACGCGTTGTCGCGCTCCTCCGTCACCGAGCCCGCATTGCCGGTCTTGACATGGTTGATGCTCAGTCGCACCTGGCCGTACGCCTGCAGGTCCTGCGCCCAAGCGGGCGGCGCGGCCGATAAGAACAGGCCGCTGGCAGCCAGTGCGAAGGGAAATGGGGGCCTCATAACGTCTTGCTCCTTGGGGTGGCGTCGTGCCGGTGTTGGCGGATGACGCTGCCGATTCTGTGGAGCGGGGTCCTTCGCCACAACGCTATGACAAAGTCGGATGACCCTATGCAGCGGACCGCATGTTTGCGCCGGGCCGCGACCGGTGCAAAGATGCGGGACGGCCCCGCGCGCCCTTTGGCTGGCGCGCGCATCCCGGGGGCCGGCGCACCGTTCCATGCCCATGAACTTCAAGCAACTCGAAGCCTTCCACGCCATCATGCTCAGCGGCTCCACCACCGGCGCGGCCGAGCGCCTGGGCCTGTCGCAGCCCGCCATCAGCCGGCTGCTGGCCCAGCTGGAGGAGGACCTGGCCCTGCGCCTGTTCGTGCGCGAGAAAGGCCGCCTGAGCCCCACCGCCGAAGCCCACGCGCTGCTGCACGACGCCCAGGGCCTGATGGACTCGGCCCAGTGCTTTCGCCGCCATGCCGAGCAGTTGCGCCTGGGCGGCTTCAAGCGCCGGCTGCTCAAGGTGGCCGTGCCCAGCACCCTGGCGACCACGCTCATGCCCGTGCTGGCCCGGCGCTTCATGCAGGCCCATCCTGACGTGGTGCTGGAAGTGCTGTCGGGCTCGTACAACGACGCGGAGCGCGCACTGCTCAGCCGCGATGCGGACATCGGGCTGGTGCGGCTGCCCATGGAAATGCCCGGGCTCGCCACCCGTGCCCGCCTCGACTCCGAGGCCGTGTGCATCATGCCCAAGGGCCACCCGCTGGAACACCTGAACGAGGTCGGCGCCACCGACCTGATCGACGCCAGCCTGATCCTGCTGGGCCGGCAGCGGCAGATACGCCACGACATCGACATGGCGTTTCGCCAGCGGCGGGTGCAGCCGCGCGTGGCCCTGGAGGTGCACTCCATCAGCGAGGCCTGCGCCCACGTGGCCCAGGGGCTGGGCGTTTCCATCGTGAACGCCCTGCTGGCGCAGCACTGCCCGCACGGTGCGATCGCCTCGCGCCCGTTCCGCCCCCGCATCGCCTACCAGCTGGGCATCGCCACGGTGGCCCAGGCAGCGGCATCGCCCCTGCACGACACGTTCACGCAGCTCTTGGTGGAGGGGCTGGTTTCGCCGCCGGGGGATGCCGGGGCGGCCACGGCGCAGCCGGCCTAGGGCGCGGGTTCAGATCGCCACGAGGTGGCGGATGCCCTTGGCCTGCATCTCGCTGCCCGGGCCCCGGGCGATGACTTCGCCGCGCTCCATCACGAGGTACTCGTCGGCCAGCTCCTCGGCGAAGTCGTAGTACTGCTCGCACAGCAGGATGGACACCGGATGCCCGTCCAGCCCGTGGTCGGCCAGCTGGCGGATGACGCGGCCGATGTCCTTGATGATGCTGGGCTGGATGCCCTCGGTGGGCTCGTCCAGGATCAGCAGGCGCGGGCTGGGCGCCAGCGCCCGCGCGATGGCGAGCTGCTGCTGCTGCCCGCCCGACAGGTCGCCGCCGCGGCGGCCGAGCATCTGCTGGAGCACCGGAAAGAGTTCGTACAGATGGGGCGGCACGGGGGTGGAGCCGCTCTTGTAGGCCAGGCCCATGCGCAGGTTTTCCTCGACGGTGAGGCGGCCGAAGATCTCGCGGCCCTGCGGGACGAAGCCGATGCCGGCGCGGGCGCGGTCGTAGGGGGTCCTGGACTGGATGGGGTGGCCTTCCCAGGTGATGGTGCCGCTTTGGATGGGAACGAGGCCCATGAGGCTCTTGAGCAGGGTGGTCTTGCCGACGCCGTTGCGGCCGAGGAGGACGGTGACTTTGCCGGGGGGGGGCGGTGAGGCTCACGTCGCGCAGGATGTGGGAGCCGCCGTAGTACTGGTGGAGGTTTTGGACGGTGAGCATGGGGTTTTGATGTCTTTTGGGCTTGATGCCCTAGTTTTGATTGGCCTTGTTGCTATTGTTTTTATAGCTTTTGGATGATTGGGTTCCGGGGCCGGGGTATGCGCCCGGCGGCGCACTCACTTCTTTGTCTTCGCCAAAAGAAAAGTAAGCAAAGAAAAAGGCGAACCCTGCTGGCTGCGTCCCTGCGCTTCGCTCCGGGCAACCTGCGGTGCTCGTGCGCGGGGTGCGCCGTGGAATCGCTTCGCGCTGCGCGCTGCGCTCGGACAGCCACGGCGAGTCAGTTCACGAAGCAGGTGTGTCCTTCGGCACACC
>NZ_BAAJYT010000116.1:0-11223 GCF_057541515.1 Acidovorax sp. KNOB132 | reverse complement strand
CGCCGGGCCGCTGGAGAAGGCGCCGCCGCCGGTTTCCTGGCGGCCGCCTTCTTCGGAGCAGCCGCCGGCCGGGTGCGAGGGGCTGCGGTACGGGGCGCGGCAGATTGGCGGCTGCGGGCCGTTGCCGCCTTGGCACCCTGCGGCGCCTGGGCCATGCGCGCGGCCTCCTGCACGCCCTGCAGCCCCTGTGAGGCCAGTTGCGTGGCCATGTCGGTGGCGGTCTTGAAGGCCTCGGCCGCCGCACCGCGCGTGGCCTCCACCGCGGCCTGGTGCGACGCATCGCCCATCGCCTGGGCCGCGATCTGCTGGAACTGGCTGGTCAATGCACCCCACCACTGCATCGGGTCCACGACGCCGGGCAGCGCGGTGGACGCCGCACCTGCGGCTGCGTGGTCGCTGGCGGCGTCTTCTTCGGCCGCGGACTCGGAAGCGGGCGCCTCGGCCGGTGGCTCGCGCTGGGGCTCGCGGTAGGCGGCGGGGCTGGCACGTGCGGGCTCGGGGGCGGGCGCCGCAGGCGATGGCTTGGGCGCGAAGGCACCGGCCAGATCGCCCATCGCCACGTTCATGCCCTTGAGCGTGGCGAGGGTCATCTTCTGCACCTCCAGCGCCTGCACCGTGGCGCTCAACGCGCGCGAGTTCTGCTCCAGCCAGAACTGCACGGCCTTCAATTCATCGATGCGTTTTTCCAGTTCTTCCACGCTGATCGTCGGGGCCACCCAGCTCGACAGGCTGGGCATCTGCGGCACGCCGCCCGGCGCGCCTTTGGCCAGGTTCTGGAGGAAGTCGAAGCCCGGCACGAACCTGCCGAAACCGAAGGGGGATGTGTCGCTCATGGCCATTCCTTTGCGATGCGCTGCATGGCGCCGGTGGGGATGGGACAGCTTAACGCGATTGACCCGCGGGGCCAACGCCGCGGGCATGGTCCCAGCATCGGCAGGGCACCTCGCCGGCACCGCTTTCTGCGCGCGCCTCGGGGCCTTCGAACCCAGCATCCATGCCGCTTGCAGCGTGCAATCCGCGTGCGGCCCGCGCCCGCCGATGCAAACCCCCTAGAATCCGGCGACCAGCATGCTGGAATGTTCACCACTTTTTCCGAGAAATACCAACACCATGGCAACTGCAAAGAAAACCACCGCGCCTGCAAAGAAGGCCGCTCCCGCAGCAAAGAAGGCTGCAGCCCCCGTGGCCAAGAAGGTCGCAGCACCGGCCAAGAAGGCCGCTCCCGTGAAGAAGGTCGCAGCCCCCAAGGCCAAGGCCCCCGTCGCCGCCAAGGCCGCCCCTGCCGCGCTCAAGCCGCTGAAGGAAGTGTTCACGAAGACCTCGCTGATCGCCCACCTGGCACAGCAGGCCGGCGTCGAGCCCAAGGCCGCCAAGGCCGTGCTCGCAGCACTGGAATCGGCCATCCTGGCGTCGGTGCACAAGAAGGGCTCCGGCGAATTCACGCTGCCCGGCCTGATGAAGATCGGCCTGCAGCAAGTGCCTGCCAAGAAAAAGCGCTTCGGCAAGGACCCGTTCACGGGTGCCGAGCGCTGGTTCCCCGCCAAGCCCGCCTCGGTCAAGATCAAGACCCGCGCGCTGAAGAAGCTCAAGGACGCCACGGTCTGATCGACCAGTGCGCTCCGCGGTGCCTTGGCGGCACCGCCAGCCCCTGCAAAAAGCCGGCACGTGTGCCGGCTTTTTTCATGCGCACCGCGTTCTTATCAGGGCTCCAGATACCACTGCGCCAGGCGCTTGCGCTCGCCGGGGCCCACGCCCAGCCGCTGCTCCAGGTAGCGCAGCACGCCGCCATGGTCCGTGTCCACGGCCTGCAGCGCCGCTTCGAGAAAGTCCTGCTGCACGCGCCACAGCACGTTCAGCACCGCCTCCGGCGCAGCCCCGTTCACCTGCGCGGGCCGCCGATACAGCCCGTTGGTGAGCAGGTAGTCCTGCATCACCACCTCGCGCGACACGCCCAGCGCCAGCAGGATGAGCGCCGCCGCGAAGCCCGTGCGGTCCTTGCCCGCGGTGCAGTGAAAGACCAGCGGCGTGTCGTTGTCCAGCAGGTGTTCGAACAGCGCGGCGAACTCGCGCGTGTTGTGCGCGACGAAAGCGCGGTAGGTGTCGCGCATCAGCCCCATCGCGATCTCGGGCGTGAGCGTGTGGCCCGACAGCGCCATCTCCTTGGCACGCTGCACCACCGTGGGCTCGATGGACAGCGGGTAATAAGCCACGTCCGGCAGCACGTAGGCCAGCGTGGCGCGCTCGTGCTCCCCCCGGAAATCCACGGCGCGCGCCAGACCCAGCGCCGACAGCGCCCGCGCGTCTTCGGGGGTCAGCGCGGCCAGGTGGTCGGAGCGGAACAGGCGGCGCCAGCGCACGGGCCGACCCTGCTCGCCCGGGTAGCCGCCCAGATCGCGGAAGTTCGTGGCGCCCAGCAGGTTCAGCGAACGGGTGTAGGAAGGTGAGTCGCTCATGCAGCCACTTTATGCGAAAGGCGCGCGGACCGGAGGGGGCCGCAAGCGCATCGCCCGCAAAGCCCATCCCAGGCGAACCCCTGCCCCAATCGCAAGGCGCCCCCTATACTGGCTACGGAGCACCCGACCCCGCTGGAAGCCATGGCGGTGGCATGGATGCAAGTGCACAGAAAGAGGCACGGAGAAAGAACGCAAGGGCGAATGCCGGCCCCTGCCAAGCGGTCCCCGGCGCGAGGGGCCGGGTTCGAAGCGGAGAGGTACATGAAGAATCCAAGGCCAGCGACCGTCCACGGTCCGGCCTTCCATTCCATAATTTCAGGAGGAGGCTTGCATCCATGAAGAAGACGCTGGCGAACGCTTCCACCAGAAAGCTCCTGATGCTGCTGGTTCCAGCGCTGATCATCGTCCAGGTGGTGGCGTTCGTCTTCCTGCACTTTGCCAACCGCAACATCGCGCTGGAAAGCGTGGACTCCGCGCTGGAAGGCGGGGCGCAGACCTTCCTGTACACGGCCGCCACGCGCAAGGACAACCGGCAGCAGACCTCGCTCCTGGTCACGAAAGACTACGGGCTGCAGCACACGATCGCCAACGGCAACCGCGCAACCATCGAGTCGGCGCTGGCCAGCCAGCTGGCCCGCACGGGGGCCGAGCTGATCGTCCTCACGGACCTCAACCACAAGGTCGTGGCCCGCGCCTCCGCGACCCAGCTTCTGAACGAGCGCGACATGGACCTGGATGCCACGCTGGAGGCCCTGGCGACCGAGATCAGCGAGACCGGCCGCAGCATCGGGCCGCTGGCTGCGGGGGAGCACACGCCCGTGCTCTACAACTGGGTCAAGGCCACCATCAGCGCCCCCATGCCCATCATGAACATCTTCCTGGGCTACCGCGTCAACACCATGGCGGTGGAGCAGTTCACCAAGATGACGCAACTGAAAATGGCGTTCCTTTCGCAGGAGAGCGAAGGCGATTTCGTCATCCACACCTCGACCCTGCCCGGCATCGTGCTCAACCGCAGCATCCACGAGCATGCGCAGTCGTCCGAGAATTTTTCGGCGGAAGGTACGGACGGCGCGCAGTACCGGGCCAAGGTCATCAACCTGGGCGGGCTGCAGGGCTCCAACGTCATTGCCGTGGTGGCCAAGCCGTTTGCGCCGGTCTTCTCGCCTTTCCTGCGGCTGGAGGCGCTGTTCGCCGCCAGCATCCTGTTCAGTTCGTTCCTCTCCATCCTGGCCGCGAACCTCATCACCAACCGGGTGGTCGTGCCGCTCGAGAACGTGGCGCACCGCGATGCGCTGACCCATCTGGCCAACCGGCGGCTGTTCGAGATCAATCTGCAGAACGCCGAGCAGAACCAGCAGGCCCTGAACACCGGATACGCGATCTTGCTGATGGATCTCGACAAGTTCAAGGCCATCAACGACAACTACGGCCACGAAGCGGGAGATGCCGTCTTGAAGGAAGTGGCGCTGCGAACCAAGAAGCACGTGCGCTCGTCGGACACGCTGGCGCGCCTGGGCGGAGACGAGTTCGCCATCCTGATGCGCTCGCAGGACCTGCCGCGCGTGCGGGAGGCCGCCGCCGCCATCGTCAACGCCATCCGGCAGCCCATCCAGGTGCGCCCGGACCAGTGGGTGAACGTCGGGGCCAGCATCGGCATCGCGCGCTCGCCCGAGAATTCGACCGTGGCCGCGCAGGTAATGCATTGCGCCGACCTCGCCATGTACAGCGCCAAGCAGCAGGCCAGCGGGCTGCAGGTGTACGAGGGCACACCGCCGACGTGATGCCGCGCCGCCACCGCAGTCACCGCGCTCGCGAAGGTGATTGCGTTGCAGCCCGTCCTGAGAGCAGGACCGAACGCGCCAGCGGTTGAGTAGGACAGGTCTGATTGACGTGATTTGAAATTCTGGACCCAATGGACTTCCTTCACCCATTCCCCGCTCACATCCACCACTGCCGAGGTCCGCACCCCCATGCCCAAGCTCCAAACCGAATCCAGCGCCCGCCATCCCGTCGAGATCCACTACGAAGATTACGGACAGGGCGCCCCCGTCGTGCTCATCCATGGCTGGCCTCTGAGTGGACGCTCGTGGGAAGCCCAGATCCCAGCACTCGTCGAAGCGGGCTACCGCGTGATCGCCTATGACCGCCGCGGCTTCGGTGCTTCGTCGCAACCCTGGGAGGGGTACGACTACGACACCTTCGCAAAAGACCTCGATGCGCTGATGACCGGCCTCGATCTCACGGGTGCCACGCTGGTCGGCTTCTCGATGGGCGGCGGCGAACTCGCGCGGTACATCGCGAAATACGGCAGCCAGCGCGTGGCCAAGCTGGTCTTCGCGGGCGCCGTTCCGCCCTACCTCTACAAGAGCGCAGACAACCCGGAGGGCGGACTGGACGACGCGACGATTGCGCAATTCCAGGAAGGCGTCAAACAAGACCGGATGGCGTTCCTGGAAGACTTCACGCACAACTTCTTCAGCGTGGACGGCAAGCTCAAGGTCAGCGAGGAACAGCGCCAGTACACCCGCGACATCGCCGCCATGGCATCGCCCAAGGGCACGCTCGACTGCATCCAAGCCTTCGGCAAAACCGACTTCCGCGAAGACCTGAAAAGCGTGAAGGTCCCAACGCTGGTCCTTCACGGCGATGCCGACGCGATCGTGCCGCTGGAAGTGAGCGGCGCCCGCACCCACAAGGCGATTCCTGGCAGCATGCTCAAGGTCATCGCCGGGGCGCCGCATGGCTTCAACCTGTCGCATGCGCAGGAATTCAACGCCGCCTTGATCGCATTCCTGAAAAGCTGACGCCATGGCCGAGCCACACGCCCCCATTCCCGCGACCTTCGAAGACTTCGAGCGCCAGGCGCTGGCGAAAGGCTACGAGCAGGCACTCGTTCGCACCTGGGCCCCGCAGCAAATCGTGCAGGAGCATCGGCACGATTTTCATGCGAGTGCATTGGTGGTGGCGGGCGAGATGTGGCTGACGCAGTCGGGCACCACGCGCCACCTGGTGCCCGGTGATAGGTTCGAACTGGATCGGCTGGAACCGCACGAGGAGCGTTACGGCCCGGATGGAGCCACGTACTGGGTGGCGCGGCGGTCGAGTGCGGCTTGAATCGGCGGGATGCTTGGGATTGCGGGATTGCAGTGGTGGCGCAACAGCAAGCCGACCCAGAACGACAGCGTAAAGACCCGCCCAAAGCATAAAGCCCTTGGTTCGCAAGAACCAAGGGCTTTAATGACTGGTGGCCTGGGGCGGAATCGAACCACCGACACAAGGATTTTCAATCCTCTGCTCTACCGACTGAGCTACCGGGCCTAAGCCTCAAATTATAACCAGAAAAAAGAGGCGTTCTGAAACTCTGACGACTTAATTGCGTTTGCCGCGGCCCAGGTCCACGCCGAGTTGGCGCAGCTTGCGGTACAGGTGGGTGCGCTCCAGGCCCGTTTTTTCGGCCACGCGTGTCATGGAACCGCCTTCGCGCGCCAGGTGGAATTCGAAGTACGCCTTCTCAAAACCGTCGCGGGCTTCACGCAGCGGCCGGTCCAGATCGAAGCCCTGGTGCGCATGCGGGCCGGGGTCTTTCGTCACCACGGGCAAGGCCGCCACCGGAGCGCCCTGTGCCTCGGGTGCGGTTGGGATGGCAGCAGCGGGCGGTGGGGTGGCGGCCGCCGTGGTGGCAGATGCCGCCGGCTGGGCGGCGCTGCGCGCCAGGCCCTGTTCGACCGCTTTGAGGAGTTTCTGCATCGTGATGGGCTTTTCCAGGAAGGAAAAGGCGCCGATGCGGGTGGCTTCGACCGCAGTGTCGATGGTGGCGTGGCCGCTCATCATGATGACCGGCATGGTCAGCGTGCCGGCCATGGCCCATTCCTTGAGGAGCGAGACGCCATCGGTATCGGGCATCCAGATATCGAGAAGCACGAGGTCGTACGCATTGGCGGCACGGGCGGCGCGGGCCTGCGTGGCGTTCTCTGCGAGGTCCACGCTGTGCCCTTCGTCGTTCAGAATTTCCGACAACAGGTCACGGATGCCCAGTTCGTCGTCGACCACCAGAATGTTTGCCATGGGTTTTGATCAGCCTCGCGATACGTTTCCAAGTGTTGTTAATGTGCCACCACGTGGCCAGGGGCGAATGATAGCGACACTTGCGCGCCCAGCACCACCCCTTCTTCCACCCGATTGACAAGATCGACACGGGCCCCATGCTCGTCGGCGATCTTCTTCACTACAGCAAGTCCCAGGCCAGTGCCTCGCGGCTTGGTGGTTACATACGGTTCGAAGGCGCGCTGAAGGATGTGGTTGGGAAATCCGGTTCCGCAGTCGGTCACCGTCAGCCGCACGCGCCGCGACGACTGGCTCCAGCGCGTGGTGATGCGCACGGGTGCGCCGGCGGCCCCGCCCTGCTCGCGGGTGGGCTCGCTGGCGTCCTGCGCGTTCTGCAGCAGGTTGTGGATGACCTGGCGCAGTTGCTGGGCATCGCCCGCGATCTCGGGGCAACGGGGATCGAGTTCGGCCTCCACGGGCACGGTCGCGTTCTCGGCGCCGTAGAGCTGCAGCACGTCGGTGACGAGGGCGTTCAGGTCGAGCGCATGCAATTCCGCCGCGGGCAGGCGGGCATAGTCGCGAAACTCGTTGACCAGCCGCTTCATCGCATCCACCTGATCGACGATGGTGCGCACGGATTTGGTCAGCACGGCCTGCTCGGCATCCGGCAGCTTGCCGGAGAGCTTCATCTCCAGGCGCTCGGCGGACAGTTGGATCGGTGTGAGTGGGTTCTTGATTTCATGGGCCAGGCGCCGGGCGACTTCGCCCCAGGCCTGTGCACGCTGGGCCGAGACGATTTCGGAGATGTCGTCGAACACCAGGAGGCGCAACGCGTTGGGCAGCTCCGCCCCCCGGGCCACCAGGCTGGTGCCATTGGCGGCCACGCCCGAGGCGGGCGAGCCGTAAAGGTCGAAGGAATGTTGCCAGTGGTCCAGTCCATGCTGCTCGCGGTCGCCCAGGAAGGCCTCGAAGTGGCCCTGCACGGCACTGGCGAATTCGGCCAGCCCGGGCACGTCGGCCAGCGGCCGGCCTTCGAAGGCGGCCATGGGGGCCCGCAGGATGCGGGTGGCGCCGGGGTTGGTGGAGCGGATGCGCCCCTCGGCGTCCAGCACGATCACGCCCGCGGTGAGGTTGTCCAGAATGGTCTGCAAGTGGGCCCGCGCCGCATCGACCTCGCCCATGCTGTGCTCGACGGCGGTGCGGGCGTCGGACAACTGCTGGGTCATCACGGCGAAGGAGCGGGTCAGCCCGCCCAATTCATCGTTGCCCTGCAGCACGGCCTTGGGGCTCAGGTTGCCCGATGCGACCTCGCGCACGCCCTCGGCCAGCACCAGCAGGGGGCGTGCCAGTTGGCGGCCCAGCAGCACGGCGAGCAGCACGGCCCCGAAGACGGCCAGGAACAGGCTCAGGGTGAGCGTGCCGATGTACATGCGCCGCAACCCTTCGCGGGCCAGGGCGCGCTCCTGGTACTCCCGGTTGGCTTCCTGCACGGCGATGGCGTTGGACACCAGCACCTGCGGCAGCCGCAGCGTGGCCTGCAGGTAGCGGGGTTCCACCAGGAGCCCCACGCTGGCGTTGCCGACGGCCACGAGGGTCTTGACCCGCGCGTTCTGCACGGCAGCGGGGTCGGCGATGTCGTCCAGCCCCTCGATCTGAAAGGTGGCGCGCTGCTGGCGCGCGTTGCGCAGCAACTGGGCGCTGGGCCGCTCGGGGCTGAGATCGAACCGGGATTGCCCGGCACTGGCCACCGGCTGGCCCGCCGTGCTGAACAGCACCACGTCGCTGGCCCCCAACTGGTCGCGGATGCGTTCGAGCACCACACCGGCCGCCGCGTCGGGCACCTGCGCCAGTTGGCTGCTGGCGGTGCGTGTTTGCATGGCCATGTCGCTGGCGATCGTGTCCAGCGTGACCCGGGCCAGGCTGACGCCGGCGGACAGGGCACCCTCCACCTTCACGTCGAACCAGCTTTCGATGGAGCGCGACACGAACTGGTAGGAGACCACATAGATCAGCAGACCGGGCAGCAGCCCCACGACCGCAAAGATGCCCGCCAACTTGACCAGCAGGCGGCTGCCAAACCGCCCCCGCCGCAGCCGCACCGCCAGGCGCACCACGACCCACACCAGCACGGCGAGCAGCAGCACGGCCACCAGGACGTTCAGGCCGAACAGCCAGGCGTAGTTGCGCTCGTATAGCGCGCGGTTGTTGGTGGCGACGGTGAGCAGGAAAAGCAGCACCAGCCCGATCGCGCACATGATCGCCACGCCCACGCCCAGGGCCCAGCGGGAGGCACGGGCTTGCTGGGGCGTGCGGGGAACGCTGTGGTCGTCGGTCATGGCGCGCGCTCGGCCACGGCGCGCACGCTGCGCGACAGCATCAGGTCCCAGCCCGAGCGCCCCACCGCGCCGATCTGGAACGGGCGGGGCAGTTGGGACATGTCGAGGCGGAACTGAAAATGCACGGTATAGGGCCCGCCGGAGACCTCGTCCGCGTCGGCGATCTTCCAGCGGCTGATGCGCTGCATGGCGGAAAGCGCGTCGCCCAGTTCGTCGAAGTTCTGGCCCAGGGCAACCCCCAGCCCGGTGTTGGCGAACGGCGTGGCGGACTGATTGAGGCGCCACCGGCGCGTGAGCGGCTGGTAGCTCAGGCGCAGGTAGCGCACCGAGTGGGCCACCGCCTTGTCGTACCAGTACCAGCGCTCGCGGACCACATCGGCCTCAGCCACGAAGTACATCGAGATGCCCTTGTAGAGGGCATCTTCCGCCAGCTCGGGCAGGTCGAAGTGCAGCGTGGTGGACAGGTACAGGCCCTCGTCGTTGGCTTCGACGCGCAGGTCGCCCGCGTCGGGCTGCGCCAGCACCGCCGGGGACCACAGCGCCAGCCACATGCACAGCAACGCAGCCACGGCCACCGAAAGCCACGCGGCAGGGTGCGAAGCGGTCCGTTCAGCCGGCATGTTTTTGCAACAACGCGTAAAAGAATCCGTCATGGTCACCCGGACGATTCTCCGAGACGCCGCCGCTTTCGTCCGGTTTGCCGGGTATTAAATGGCTGGGAGATGGCAGCAAACGGGCGTCGGTGTTGCGCGCAAGAAACGTTTGCACCTGTGCTTCACCCTCGGCACGAAACACGGAGCAGGTGCAGTAGAGCAGCCGCCCGCCGGGCTGCAGCAGCGGCCAGAGCGTGGCAAGCAGGCGGGCCTGCTGCTGGGCCAGTTGCTCGATGTCGGACTCGCGCCGCAGCCAGCGCACGTCGGGGTGGCGGCGGACGATGCCCGAGGCCGTGCACGGCGCATCCAGCAAGATGGCGTCGAACCGCCCGCCCCCACTGGCGTCCAGCCACCCGTCCTGCGGCCGTGCCGCATCGGCCACGAGGACCTGGGCCCGCACCCCCACCCGGTCCAGCGTTTCGTGGATGCGGGTGGCGCGGTCGGCGTCGATTTCCAGCGCCACGACCTGCATCGGCGATGCGGCACCCGCGTATTCGAGCAAGTGCGCGGTCTTGCCGCCGGGCGCGGCGCAGGCGTCCAGCACGCGCAGCGGCTGCGACAGGTCCAGCCCCTCCAGCAGCAGCGGCGCCGCCAGCTGCGCCGCGGTGTCCTGCACCGAGACGTGGCCTTCTGCAAAGGCCGGCAACTGCTGCACGGCCACCGGGCGGTCCAGGACGATGCCGAACGGCCCTGCGGGAAATGCTTCCAAATTGATAGCAGACAGCCTTAGTAAATATTGCGCCGGAGTCGTTTTTTTTCACATTGACCCGTAGCGCCATCGGCGCGTGGGCATTGTTGGCCTGCAGGATCTGCTGCCAGTGCTGCGGGTGGTCCTTGCGCAGCCGGGCGATCCACCAGGCCGGGTGGTTCCACTGGGCGACCGGATCGCCGTCGGTGGCGGCCACCAGCGCATCGCGTTCGCGCAGAAAGCGGCGCAGGCAGGCGTTCAGGAACGGCGCCTGCGCTTGCGATGCCGGGTTGCGCTTGGCCGCTTCCACCGCCTGGTTGACGAGGGTGAACGCCTCGTAAGGCGCCTCGTCGGGCGACCAGGCCAGCGCCAGGGCCGTGCAAAGCAGGGCATCGGCCCGTGGCGGTGGGTTGCGGGGCGCCAGTTGCTTGCGCAGCGCCTGCGCCCGGCCCAGGTTGCGCAGCACCTGGAACAACAGCGCCTGCACCCCGGACCGCAGACCCGGCTCGACCGCGGCCAGGGCCGCCGTGCCCGACTGCCCGCCGCGCACGGCCTGCAGCGCGGTCACCACCGCATCCAGCTGGCGCCACAGCGCGGGCTCCATGCGGCGTTCGCCCTCCGCGGGGGGTGGAAAGAAACGGGAGGGCGGGCGCGGCTGCGGATCGGTCATGTTCTGTCTGAGCCTGTCTTGAATAGGAAAAAACCGGTTGCGGTTGCGGACGCCTTCGCGGCCACGCCTTGAATCAATGTCAAACCATCCACGCCCCTCCCGGGATGCGGGGATGGGCACGCAGCCTACAGCGTTCTGGCCGCCTTGAACCCGAACAGCCACGCCAGCAGGCGCGCCGGGAACTGGCCGATGGCCTGGTTGTACTGCAGCGCCGCATCGTTGAACTGCCGGGTGGCCAGCGCATTCTGGGCCACCAGCTCCTGCCACCGCTGCGCCCACAGGGGCAGCGCCGCGCCTTCGCCGGGCGCCGGCGGAACCTCCGCCACGCGCACCATGGCCAGCCAGGCGGCCTCGAGCACCTCGCGCCCCGTCAGCA